>JBGSKZ010000591.1:0-14120 GCA_041741035.1 Treponematales bacterium | reverse complement strand
ACCGGAAGCGGGCCGCCTGGCGCGCCGCGGCTTCTGGTCGGCCGTGGCCATCCATGGCTTCTATGACTTTTTCCTTTTTACCGGCAGCCTGCTCGCGTTCGCGGCCCTCGCCGTACTGGCGCTCGCGCTGCGGCGCCTGCGAAGCCTGGTCAAGGATGCCCTGCGCATAGACCGGGTAGACGAGGCTTTAAGCGCTCCTCTGCCGTAAGCGCCGCCATCCACACCTGAGCGGCTTCCGGCTATCGGCGGCATGCTTGTGCTCGGCACGCGGGGGGCACATGGAGGCGTGGAGGCGCGGAGGCGCTATTGACAAAAAGACAGTAATCGTCAAATAATCTGGCAAGACAGGCTGCCTGTCTTGCGGAGGATGCCATGATACTGACCAGCCCAAGTTTCGCCGACGGCGCCATGTTGCCCTTCGAGTGCGCGTACGAAGGCGCTAACGCCTCTCCCGCCCTTTCCTGGAGCGGAGCGCCGTCAGGCACCCGCTCATTCGCGCTAAGCTGCATAGACCATTCATCGCCCAATCCCGTGGGCTGGGTGCATTGGCTTCAATGGAATATTCCCGCCTTCGAGACGCGCCGCTTGCCCGGTCTTTCCCCTTATGCTTGCCTGGACGACGGCTGCGAGCAGGGGCTTAACGATTTCCTGGAATTCGGCTGGGGCGGCCCCTGTCCTCCCCTGGGCCTTCATCGCTATCAATTCAGCCTGTATGCCCTGGACTGCCTGGTGCGTCCCGAAAGCCCCCGGCTGGACGCCCTGTGGAACGCCATGGCCGGCCATATACTCGAGAAGGCCGAGCTCTGCGCGTATTATGCCGCCGACGGCTCGCTTAGCTCGTACGAGGCCTTGGGGCGCGAGGGTAGGCTACTCCTTACGCGCAGCGCCTGAGCCTATTATCTGAAAGAAGTGCTTAGCCACCCGTGGATCGAAATGGGAGCCCGAGCCTTCGGCGATAATGGCGGAGGCTTGCTCCTCGCTCATGGCCGAGCGGTACGGCCTATCAGAACGCAATGCGTCCCACACGTCGACTATGGCGAAGATGCGGGCGCTGAGCGGTATTTCTTGGCCTTCCAACCCCCTCGGATAGCCCGAGCCGTCCCAGCGCTCATGGTGGCAGTAAGGTATGTCCACCGCGTTGCCTAGAAAAGCGATGCGGGAGAGTATGGCCTGGGCGAAGCCCGGGTGCCTGGCCATGATAGCCCGCTCCTCCGCTGACAGCGCACCGGGCTTTAGGAGCACGGCGTCCGGAACGCCCATCTTGCCTATATCATGCAGAAGAGCGCCGCGCCTCATCATGGTATATTCGGATTCGGGCACGCCCAGGCTGCGCGCCAGCTTAATGGTCAGCGCGCTTACCCTCCTTGAATGCCCCTCGGTTTCCTGATCGCGGAGCTCGAGGACGCGGGCCCAGGCCTCCAAGGTCTCGTCTATAGAGGATGCCATGGCATCGCTCGCTTCCCGCGCGCCCCGTATGGAACGGTCGTGGGAATCGGCGGCGGCTAGTATGGCGCTTAATGGCTTGGCGTTACCATCCTGGGCCTGTATGGATTGGTCGAAGATCTCAATGACGCCCGCGCTTTCCGACGGCCCGCCGAAGGGTATGGCACGGTACGAGCCGTAACCCCGCGCCGCCATGAAGGCTATGAGCGAGGGTTCGGCGATGCCCGGGTCGGGCAGGGTAAAAGATAGCTCCCTGCGCTCGAGCGCCGCTATGCCCGCGCAGCCCTGCCCAAGCCGCAGGCCTCCTTCCAATACGTTACCGTTAAAGAATCCGCCCTCCGCGCAGAGCTCGATGCGCTTCCCGCTTCTGTCGCGGCGCAGTATGGCTACGGCGCGGCCTGGGCGCTCCACGGCAAGCGCTTGCGCTATTATGGCGGCTATGTCCTCGAAGCGCTCTCCCCGCGCCATGGCGGAAGCGCTGACGACGATGGGGTCAGCCTGCATATCCTTTGGCGGCTTTTCCTGCCGCGCTCCGTGGCCGCTCGCTTTTGCGGCGGGTCGGCGCCTGGCCGGGCCGTGTTCCGGGCTTAGGGCTACGCGGTTGCGTCCCGAGCGCTTGGCGGCGTAGAGGGCCTTATCCGCGTGGGCGAGCAGTTCGTCGAGGTTCCGCGCGGCTTTCAGGTCGAAGCTTGGCGGCAGGCAGGGGTCTATCGCCGCTATGCCGAAGCTGGCCGTGGCGGCCTTTCCCAATAAAGGATTTACCAGCGAAGCGAGCCTGCCGCGTATCCGTTCCGCCGCTCCCGCCGCGGCCTCCAGGCTGGAATCTGGCAGTATGAAGGCGAATTCCTCGCCTCCCAGCCTGCCCGCTATATCGCCGGCGCGCAACTCGCCTAAGGCGGTAGCCGCCGCGTCCTTGAGGGCGCTGTCTCCCGCCGCGTGGCCGAACTCATCGTTTATCGACTTAAAGCGGTCCATATCCATCATGATGGCCGCGATAGGGGCGTTATTCCTTAAGGCCCGTTCCAGCGCCCGGTTCGCCTCTTCAAGGAAGGCGCGACGGTTAGCGAAGCCGGTCAGGGCGTCTATGCTCGCCAACTGCTCCAGCTCTTTATAGAGACTGGCATTGCCAATGGCTACGGCGGCGCTGGCCGCGTAGCTTTCCACGATATCCCGCCAGCTTTTCTCCGCTATGCTTTTCGCTATGCGCACGCATAGGAAGCCCAGTACCTTCCCCCCGCGGTCAAGCGTGAAGCTCGTCCAGCCTTCTCCCGGCAGCATGGACAGAGGCGTGGCTTCCGCTCCGTCTTCATCCGCGGTATCGCGGAGGCAGCTCCGCTCGGCCGCCCGCTCCACGCCGGCCGCGTTCGTCGTATAGATGACCGCCTTATCAAAACTGATCAGCTCCGAAAGGCCGTCGAGTACCGCGTCGAGCACGGTGGATAGATCCTGCGTAGAGGCGAGGGTGCGCGCCAGCTCTCCCTGTTTGGCCACTATGGTGGCCGCGCTTTCAAGGAGGCGGGTTTGCGCTAGCAATAAGGTTCTCAGGTCTATGAGGGCGAAGCTGCCGTCGGCTTTGCGTATGGGCAGCGGCCCGTAGCGCTCCGGCGGCGGGCGGTTGAGGGCTATGCGCACTGCCTGGTCTATGGTGACGGAGCTTAGGAGGGCCTTTCCGGCCGATGAAGGCATAGCCGCGTTGCTGGATAGCAGCTCGATGATAGGCTTGTTCATGTATACGGCTACGCCGTAGGGCTTGCCGAGGGTCTCAAAGAGCCGCTCGCGGGAAAGTACCGCAACATAGCGGCCGTCCTCGAGTATGAGCGCGCCTGGCAGGGCCGGATCGGCTTCAAGGGCGGCTACTACGCTGGCCACCTGATCCTGCGGCCCGGCGGAGAAGGAATACGATGGTAAGGTTTCGAGCATAGCCCTCCCGGGGAGAGCGATGCTGGCCGGCTTGCCCTGCGGCAGGGTCGCTGTCCTCGCGTTCATGAGAGAGAGTATAGATTTTGGATATGCGTATATCGTGAGGCCGGGGTTAGCTTATAGTTAGGGGACCTAGGCTTTCCAGTTCCTCAGCCACGGTTTCCCATTCCCCGCTCAGGGCGGCAAGTTCCGCTTCGACGTCGGCGGCCCGCTGCTGCAGGGCCCGTATGGCCGCGCCGTCGGAATAATTCTCGGGAAGGGCCATCTCAGCCGCGAGCTCTGCCTTGTTCGCCTCGAGCGCGTCTATGCGCTCGAGCAGCTCCGCCTCGCGCTTAGCGAGGCGGTTACGATCCGCCTTGCGCTTCTTATCGAGCTCGCGCGATGCCTTGGCATCCAGGGGAGCCGCCTGCTGTAACGAAGCTTGCGCGCGGGACGCCTGCGCGGCGGCTGACGGGGCTGCGCTGCCCTGCCCGGCAGCCTCGCGGGCTTTTTTATCCAGGTAGTACGCGTAGTCGCCCAGGAAGAGCCGCGGCGAGCTGCCGCAGGAAAGCTCGAGTACCTGGTCCGCCAGGCCGTCTATGAAGAAGCGGTCGTGGGACACGAAGAGCACCGTGCCCTGGAAGCGCTTGAGCGCGTCGAGGAGCACGTCCTTGGAGTCGAGGTCGAGGTGGTTGGTGGGCTCGTCGAGTATGAGCAGATTGGCGGGGTGCAGGAGCATCTTGAGCAGGGCCAGGCGCGAGCGCTCGCCGCCGGAGAGCACGCGCACGCTTTTGTGCACGTCGTCCCCCCGGAACAGGAAGGCTCCGAGCAGGCTCCGTATGCCGGGCAAGAGGGCCGTGGGGCAGGCGGATTCGGCCTCCTCTTCCACGCTAAGGCCGTCGTCGAGCTCGTCCGCCACGTCCTGGGAAAAGTAGCCCGCGCTTATGCCCGTGCCGTAGCGTATGAGGCCACGGTAGTCGCGGTCGCGCCCCGCGATCAGGCGCATAAGGGTGGATTTGCCCGCGCCGTTGCGGCCCACGAAGGCTATCTTGCTGCCCGCGTCTATGATGAGCGACAGCTCGTCCACCACGGTGGCCTCGCCATAGGCCTTGCGCAGGCCCTCAATGGTCAGGGCTATGCGGCCTGAATGGGGCGGCGGCGGAAAGGAGAAATGCACCTTCTTCATGCCCTCGGGTATGACGATGGGCTCAATCTTATCCAGCTGCTTTACCCTGCTCTGTACCTGGGCGGCCTTGCTGGCCTGGTAGCGGAAACGCCGTATGAAATCCTCGAGCCTGGCCATTTCCTCCTGCTGGGCTTCCCAGGATTTAAAGAGGCTCTCCAGTTCCTGGGACCGCTGGCGCTCGTAGGCGGAGTAGGAGCCGCTATAGCGCGATAGCTTGCCGTTCCACAGCTCGTATACCTCGTTCACCGTGGCGTCCAGGAAGGAGCGGTCGTGGGACACGACGAGGAAGCCGCCCTTGTAGCCTATAAGGAAGGCTTCGAGCCAGTCCCTCGCCTCAAGGTCCAGGTAATTCGTCGGCTCGTCCAGGAGCATGATGTCGGGATTCTCGAGGAGCACCTTGGCTAAAGCCACGCGCATCTGCCAGCCGCCCGAGAGCTCTTCCACGCGGCGCGCGAGCTCGAACTGGTTAAAGCCCAAGCCGACGAGCACCTCGCGTATGCGGTCCGCCCGCCGGTAATAGCCCGAGTCGTTTATGGCTTCGTCGAGGTGATGGTAGGCTTCCAGCAGGGCTTCAAGCCTGGGGTCGCCCTGCACGATGCGCTCGAGCTCGGCGCCTATGGCGTCCCGCTCGGCGACGAGGCGCTCGACGGCCTCGTAGGCCTTCTCGGCCTCCTCGTATACGCTGCAGCCGGCATAGCTTACGCCGGTTTGCGGCAGGTAGGATACCCTGGTGTCCTTCTGCACGGCGCGGTCGCCTGAGTCCGGCGCGAGCTGGCCGGTAATGATGCGCATGAGGGTGGTCTTGCCCGCGCCGTTCGGCCCGGCTAGCGCGGCCTTGGTGCCCGAGGACATGAAGAGCGACGCGTCCATGAGGAGGTCGCGGGAGCCGAAGGCCAGCGACACGCCGGAGAATTGCACGAAGGCCATAGACTATCGGTACCGGCTGAACACGATGGAGCTGTCGAGCCCTTCGGGGGCCGTGACGACGCCATTGCGTATGAGCTCGGGGGCTATGTAGCCCAGCTCCATGGCGTAGGGGCCAGCCCGATAGGCGAAGGATATGCCCTGCTTGAGATTCGCGTCGAAGCGCAGCGTAAAGGCCCCCTGCCATATACTCGTGAGCTCGGGCCCCAGGAAGAGGTCCATGGCGATATTGCCGGTGCTGCCCGATTCCGGCGGTATAGGCGCGGGCGAGAGGCTGTCGTAGCCCAGCCAGGTAAAGCGCCCCGTCCGGGAGAGGACGAGAGAGCCGCCCGAGCTGGTCTCGAAGAGCTCGCCGTCGGCGACGAGCGCGGTAAGTAGGCTGAGCCTGCGCCGCTCCTCGGCGGTGATCACGGCGCGCGGATCCTCCCGTTGCTGCACGAACACGAAGCTCCGCGGCACGCCGGATTCCTCCGCGGCCAGCTTATCCTCCGGGCGCAGGTCGTCGACTGGAGGCGTGATAAGCAGTTCCCCGCCCTGGGTAAAGCTGAAGCTCAGGCCGGAAGGCTGCAGGATAAAGGAGCCGTCCTCTTGGCGCTCTATCGCGCTGTAACCGTAGAATTTCGAGAATTCCGGCCGCTCTATGCGTATCTGCCTGCGCTGGGGGTCGGTAAAGATGCCGAATCGCTGCTGGTACGTGCCAAGGTCCACCTGGGACCGGTCTACCATGGAGAGGAAGTAGTCGGGGCGCCAGATCTTTTCGAATAAATCGGCTTCCTGGGCCGAGATGAGCACGGTATCCGAGGCTATGCTGGGCCGGGGCTCGCGCGACGCGTCCCAGAGCGCGAGCTGGTTGGAGTATATGTAGCCCCGGGTACCGTCGGAGGCCAGGGCCAGGTACCAGTCCCCGGGCAGGCGCTCGCCGCCGGTTTCCACCGGCGCGCCTTCGGTCTTGGCCAGGAGCTTTACTTCCTCGTCCAGCTTGAGCCTGTACACCTGCTCCGCTATGTTCGTGGCCTCGGTGCGCAGTATGAGTCCGTCGCGGGCCACGAGGCCGAAGATAGGCGCCAGGCTTGCGTACTCCTCCCTGCGCTGCTCGGCGGATTTCTTGTTCTTATGCAGTTCGAGGCGCCACAGCTCGAGCTCTTCCTTGCCGCCCGTAGCCGGAACCTCCACCGCGTAGGTCCTGGTGATATTGGACATGAAGAATACCGGCACCGCTTCGCCATAGCCCAGGGCGGAGCCTTCGGGCGGCCAAAGCACGAGGCCCCAGCCTATGGTCCTCGCGCAAGAGGAAGTAAAGGCGGCAATGATGAGCAGGGCAGTAACCAAACGTATCGCGGAATGCTTCATAGTACTAGTTATAACGGAGGATCGGGGGTTTTGTCACCCTTGCCATAGGGTGCCGACAAAGGCGATACTTACGGGACGACGGAGGCGTTGTGGCGACCAAGACGCAGGCGGTTATCGAGATAGGATCCACGGGCATACGAGCCCTCATAGCCGAGGTGCGGAGCGACGGCTCGTTCTCGGCCCTCGATAGCGCGGGCAAGCCGGTGCCCCTGGGGCGGGACGTATTCACCTCGGGTTCCTTAAGCAGGGACTCGGTACGCGAATGCCTGGCCGTGCTCCGCGGCTTTAAAGAGCTTATGCTGAGCTACGGCCTCAAGCCAGAAGACGTGCGCGTCATAGGCACGAGCGCCATACGCGAGGCCGACAACCGGGACGCCCTCGTGGACCGCATAGCCATGCAGACGGGCTTTAAGGTCGACATAGTCGAAGACATAGAAGAAAACCACTACATGTACCTCGCGGTGCAGCATGCGCTGGGCGAGGACGCCAAATTCTTTTCCCGCTCGAATTCCATCATAATCGAGATAGGCGGCGGGTCCACCGAGCTCATGCTCCTGCGGCGGGGCAAGATCGTGGCGGTGCACAGCCTACATTTGGGCACGGTGCGCGCCGACGAGCAGATGCGCGGCTCGGTGGGCTCGGCGGGCTATCTCATGCGCTATCTCGCCGATAACGTGCGCACCATTTGCGACAGCCTCGACGATGACCTGCCTTTGTCGGGCATACGCTCGTTCATCGTCATAGGCAGCGATGCGCGCTTCGCAGCCGGGCTCGCCGGCGTGGACGGCCGGGCGGACTACCGGGTAATACCGCGCCGCGATTTCGAGGCTCTCGTGGACAGGCTCAAGGGTTTGAGCCCCGAGGCAATCGTGGCGGAATTCAGGCTGCCTTATGCCGAGGCGGAGGCCCTGCTCCCCGGCCTGGTCATTACCGGCCTTTTCCTGGAGCGCACCGGCGCCGAAGAATTAGTCGTCCCGAGCGTGTCTATACGCGAGGGCCTGCTCATAGCCATAGCCGGCGGCAAGCGGGACGAGATAGCGGCTGAGATATCGAAGCAGGCCTTAGCCTCCGCGCTCAGCCTAGGCCGGCGCTATCATTTCGACGAGGCGCACGCGCTCCACGTGGCCACCCTCAGCCTGTTTCTCTTCGATAGGCTCATAAGCCTGCATGGCATGGGGGCGCGCGAGCGCATCCTGCTCGAAGCCGCGGCCCTGCTCCACGACATAGGCACGTTTATACGCGCGAGCGGGCACCATCACCACTCCGAGTACATCGTGAAGAATAGCGAGATCTTCGGACTGCAGCGCGACGATATAGCCATACTGGCCGAATTGGTCCGGTATCACCGCAAGGCGGTGCCCGCGCGTTCCCACCCCGGCTATATGAGCCTGCCGCGCTCGGATAGGGCCATAGTCATAAAGCTCGCCAGCTTCCTGCGCGTGGCGGACGCCCTCGACCGGGGCCATACCCAGCGCGTATCCTTCTCGGAGCTGGAGCTGCGCGAAGATAGCCTCGTCATCAAGACCGCGGGGCAGATGGACCTGTCCCTCGAGCGCCTATCGCTGGCGGAGAAGGCGGATCTCTTCGAGGACGTATTCGGCCTCAAGGTGCTCCTTTCATGAGCGCGAAGACCCACAAAGCCTATTATCTTAGCCGCGAGCTTTCCTGGCTGGAATTCAACGCGCGCGTGCTGGAGGAGGGCCTGGATAAAGCCAATCCTCTCTTGGAGCGGCTACGCTTCCTCGCCATAGTCGCGAGCAATTTCGACGAATTTTTTATGGTGCGCGTGGCGGCCCTCAAGGCCCGCCTGCGGGCCGGGGACGAGAGCCCCGACATAGCCGGCTTGAGCCCGCGCGAGCTCTTGAACGCGATAAGCAGGCGGGCGCGGGAAATAAGCGGCAGGCAGTACGATTGCCTGAGCGGGGAAATCCTTCCGGCTCTCGTACAACACGGCTTGGTAGTACTGCGCGCCGGCGACTATAACGCGCAGGAGCGCCGCTGGCTCGAAGATTACTTCGCCAACCAGGTGGAGCCCAGCCTTACGCCCCTGGCCGTGCCTTCCATGGAGGAGGGCGGCAGCTTCCCTTCCACCGGCAACCTGCGCATCCATGCCGCCTTCCTTCTAAGGCAGAGAAACGGCGAGGCCGACCGGCTCGCCATCATACAGGTGCCGGCTAATCTCGGGCGCTTCGTGCGCCTGCCCAGCGAGGCCGGCGAAAAGGTCAAGTTCGCGCTTATCGACGATCTGGTGCTGAGCTTCGGCCACCGCCTTTTCCCCGGCAGCGCCGTCATGGACCGTACCCTGTTCAAGGTGACGAGGGACGCCGACATAGGCGTGGACGAGGACCGCGACGACGACTTCGTGGCCGCCATGGAAGAGGTACTGGTGAACAGGCAGAATTCCTGGCCGGTACGCATGACCATATCGAGCGATTCCGGCCCCCTCGAAAGCCTTTTGGCCCAGGCCTTGGGCCTTGGTCCCGACGATGTGTATCTCCTGGCCGGCCCCATCGACCTGCGGAGCTTCATGGATTTGGCGGAGCTCAAGGAATTTGACGGCCTGCGCTTCAAGGCGCACAGCCCGCTCGAAACGCTGCAGCCGGGGGAGGACGCTTCCCTCTGGGATGAGATAAAAAAGAACGACCTGCTATTGCACGTGCCCTATGAATCCTTCAAGCTGGTGCTCGATTTCCTTGAAAGCGCCAGCCGCGATCCCAGCGTCCTGGCCATCAAGATGACGCTCTACCGCACCTCGGGCGATTCTTCGGTCATCCGCTCGCTCATGCGCGCCGCGCGCAATGGCAAGCAGGTGACGGTCATCGTGGAGCTTAAGGCCCGTTTCGACGAAGAGCGCAATATCGCCTGGGCGGCGCGGCTTGAGCAGGCGGGAGCGATAGTCGTATACGGGGTGGCCAAGCTCAAGGTGCATGCCAAGGCTATTTTCGTGGTGCGCCGGGAAGAGGACGGCTCGGTCATGCGCTACGTGCACCTGTCCACCGGCAACTATAACGAGAAGACGGCCGGGCTCTACTCGGACCTGTCCGTTTTTAGCGCGAATCCGGCCCTGGCCGCGGATCTTGGGCTTTTCTTTAACATGCTCACCGGGCTATCCTCGGTAACCGAGCTTAAGAGCCTCTGCGTGGCCCCCTTCGACCTGAAGCGCCGCATACTCATGCTCATCGACCGGGAAACGGAGCGCTCTTCGAGCGAATCCCCGGGGCTCATTGCCGCCAAGATGAATTCCCTCTGCGATAAGGAAATCATCGACGCGCTGTACAGGGCTTCGCGGGCCGGCGTGCGCGTCATGCTCAACGTGCGCGGCGTCTGCCAGCTCGTGCCAGGCGTGAAAGGCATGTCCGAGAATATCAGGGTAGTATCGATAATCGGCCGCTTCCTCGAACACGCCCGTATACACTATTTCCGCAACGGCGGCGCCGAGGAGCTCTATCTGTCGAGCGCCGACTGGATGGAGCGCAACCTTGAGCGGCGCATAGAGCTGCTCTTCCCGGTAGGGGGCGCTGCCGCCAGGGAGCGCGTATATGACGTGCTCATGTCGTATTTCCTGGACAACAGCTCCGCGAGGACGCTCGGCCCCTCCGGCCATTGGAAACGGCTCAAGCCCGCGGAGGGAGAAGAGCCCTTCGCGGTTCAGGATTATTTCTACGCGGAACGCTCGGAGAGCGCGAAGAGGCTGAACGACCGTTCGGGCGTGCTTGAGCTCAAGGTTCGCCGCAAGGCGCCGTAG
Source organism: Treponematales bacterium (assembly GCA_041741035.1). Taxonomy (GTDB): domain Bacteria; phylum Spirochaetota; class Spirochaetia; order Treponematales; family UBA12059; genus UBA5200. Next base: position 3,573 of record JBGSKZ010000591.1, on the reverse strand, counting down.
CCTCTAGCGCGTACGGCCGTAGAGCGCCGTCAGCGCCGCGTACTCCCGCGCCAGTTCCTTCGTAAGCTGCCCTTCGCGCAGCCGCCAGTCCCAGTTCCCCCCCAGGGTGCTGGGTATGTTCATGCGCGCTTCCTTGCCCAGGCCCAAGATATCCTGCGCCGGGAACACCGCTATAGCCGCGACGCTTTTTACCGCCTCGCGTATGAGCGCCCGCACGCTATCGGCCGGCGCGTAGCCTAAGTAACCCTCTATGTAGCCCCGTTCCGCCTCGCTCGCGCTGGCCAGCCACCCGGCCATGGTATCGTTATCATGGGTACCCGTGTACACGACGGAATTCGCCGTGTAATTGTGCGGCAGGAAGGAGTTGGACGCGTCGAGGCCCTTGCCCGATTCTTTCGCGTCGAAGGCGAACTGGAGTATGCGCATGCCCGGAAGGCTGAATTCGTCGCGCAGGGCGCGTACCTCGTCGGTTATGAAGCCCAGGTCCTCGGCGATGATGGGCACGTCGCCTCCGAGCCGTTTCTTCAGCGCGCTCAAGAGTTCCCTGCCCGGAGCCTTTTTCCACGTGCCTGAGCGAGCGGTCGATTCTCCGGCGGGCACCGCCCAGTAAGCGTCCAATCCCCGGAAATGGTCTATGCGCACGATATCGTAGAGCCTTAGGGCCGCTTCTATGCGGGATAGCCACCAGGAGAAGCCTTCGCTCCGGTGGCTCTCCCACGCGTAGAGCGGGTTGCCCCAGAGCTGGCCGTCTGCCGAGAAGTAGTCCGGAGGCACGCCGGCCACTTCTCTCGGGTGCCCTTCTTCGTCTAAATCGAAGAGCCCGGGATTCGACCAGGCGTCCGATGAGTCCATGGCCACGAAAATTGGCAGGTCGCCAATGATACGTATTCCTTTGCTTAAAGCCTTGGCATGGAGAGCGTCCCATTGGCGGTAGAACAGGAACTGCGCGGCCGCGCGCGTTTCCAGCGCCGCCTCCTTGCCTTGCCGGCGCGCATTGAGCGTAGCGCCGTCGCGCTGGGCGTATTCCTTGGGCCAGTAACGGTTCCACGATGAATCGCGTATGCCTTCGGCGGCCGCTTTCGCGTCGAATTCTTCTTTTATGTCCATGAAAAGCACGTAGTCGTCGAGCCAGAACGAATTTTCGCGCCTGAAGGCCGTAAAAGCCGCCCTGTCCGCCGTCGATGCCGCGGCCACGAAGCGCTCGGCCGCCCGGCGCACCGCGGCCTTCTTACGCGGAATAATGGCTCCGTAATCGACCTTATCGCCCGCGGGGAGCGCGAGCCGCGCCAGGTCATCCTTGTCCAGGAGGCCGCTTCCGGCTAAGAGCTCCGGCGATATGAGGAATTCATTGCCCGCGAAGCTGGAAAAGGGAGCGTAGGGCGAATCGCCGTAGCCGGTGGGGCCTAAGGGCAGCACCTGCCATGCACCCTGTCCGGCGTCGTGAAGCCAATCAATAAAAAGCTCAGCCTCGGGGCCAAGGTCGCCTATGCCGTAAGGCCCGGGCAGGGAACTGGGATGGAGCAGTATGCCGCTTGTCCGTTGTATGTTCATAGTATCTCCCCAGAGTAGCATAGTTGAGCCCTTATGCGAATACGGCTCGCGTACCGTTCTAGTTATAAAACCGGTTTAGTTAATTGTCAAATAGCTAAGCCTGCAGCATAGTGGCCATTCGACATAGTGATACCGCGTCCGCTTGGAAGAAGCAATCGGCTTAGGCAAAAAACTAACACAAAACTCATAATACGCTTGCGGTACGGATGGGGGGATGGTACTATCAATACCCCCCTCTTCCCAGCCGCGTAGGCGGGCGAGAGGGGGGCGGGCGATTTTTACGTCCCGCTGAATACCAAGGAGGCCTTATGAAACGTTTTGCCCTTGCCCTCGCCCTCGTGGCGGCGCTCTTCGCCGTCGCCTGCGCGAGCGGCCCCGCCGTACCCGAACAAGCCGAACTTGTCATACTGCATGTCAACGATACCCATGGCCAGCTGGCCGATACCAAGGGCGTCGGCGGGCTCGCCGCCGTGGCGGCGTACGTGAAGTCCGTGCAGGCAGCCTATCCGAACGTGCTCTTCCTGCACGCCGGCGATCTCAATACCGGATCGATGGTATCCGATAAAAACCTGGGCCTGCCGAATGTAGAGATATTCAATACGCTCGGCCTAGCGGCCATGACCGTGGGCAACCACGAATTCGACATGGCTCCCGGCGTTATCGACAAGCAGATGGCCTTGGCGAAATACCCTTACATCTCCGCCAATATCGTCAAAGACGGCAAGCTGGCCTTTAAGCCGTATATCGTGAAGAACGTGAACGGCCTCAAAGTGGGCATTTTCGGCATAACCACCTCCGATACGCCCGTCAAGGCGCATCCCCTCAAGGTGGAAGGCTATACCTTCACTGACGAGATCGCGGCCGCGGCGGAAATGGTAAAGGTACTGCGCGAAACCGAGAAGGTTCAGGTCGTCATAGGCCTCTTTCACGTTGGCTTCGGCAGCGGCGCCGGACCCAAACCCTCCGACGTCATAGCGGCGGCCGTGCCCGGCATAGACCTCATCGTAGACGGACACAGCCATACCGCCATGGACGCGCCTAAGCTCGTCAACGGCATACCCATAGTCATGGCGGATTCCAATACCAAACGCGTGGGCAAGGCCGTCTTAAGCTATGACAAAGGCGCCGTAAGCCTGTCATCCTGGACCAGCGCCATGATGGATGGGAGCGTTGCCCCCGACTCCGAGGTCGCGGCCATGGTGAAGGGCTATAAGGACGAGATCGACGCCAAGTACGGCGTGAAGATAGGCAGCACTACCGCCCCCTTCGATTTAGGCGCCAACCTTACCCGCAAGCAGGAGACCGCGCTTGCCAATCTCGTCACCGACGCCATGGTTTGGAAGGCTCGGGCCATGGGCATAAAAGCCGACTTTGCCATTACCAACGGCGGCGGCATACGCAAGACCATACCTGCCGGCGATATAACCAGGCTCAATGCCTATGAGGTGCTGCCCTTCGGCAATACCCTAGCCTATATGGAAATGAGCGGCGCCAAGGTGCTCGAGCTCTTCGACAACGTGGCCAAGATACCCCATGGCAACGGCGGCTGGGCTAACATGTCCAAAGACGTGCGCTACACCGTCGATACCAAGGCTAAGGCCATAAGCGGCCTGACCATAGGCGGCAAGGCCGTCGACCCGAACGCCACTTATATCGTCATAACCAACGATTTCCTGGCCGTGGGCGGCGATGGCGTGTATCCCGTGTTCAAGACCGTGAGCTTTAAGGATACTTTCATCGATATGCTCGAGGGCTTTATTGAGTATATCCAGAGCATGCCTCAGCCCATGGAGCCCAAGACCGACGGCCGCATGCAGGTGCTGCTCTAACAGGACCAAGCCTTGAGCCTTGCGCTCATGGCTTTTAGCCCCGGCGCCCCGGCGGCGCCGGGGTTTTTTTCGGGCTTACGCCCTTAGCTTGCGGGCCGGTCCGCGCCTCGCGAAGCGTGAAACCGCTTTAGAAGCCGGCGCCGAAGATAGCGGCCGCGGCGCAGAGCAGGGCCAGCTCGCCGAGTTCCACGGC
>JBGSKZ010000590.1:0-7394 GCA_041741035.1 Treponematales bacterium | reverse complement strand
CCGCGGCGGCCGAGGGGAAGGGCCTCGTGGTCGATGCGCCGGCCGCTTGGGCCGAGGCCGAGCTTAGGGCCAAGCCGAAGAGCGCGAGGCAAAAAAGGAAACGAAGGCCGTTCGTCGATACGCGCTTCATAGCCGCCGCCTAAAACTTCTTAAGCCGGTCGCGCTGGCGGGCGAAAAAATCGCTCCGCGCGGATGGTGCGGCACGGCCCTGGCGCTTCGGCTTCAGCAGGGTCGTCAGTATGGTGGCGAAGTCCTGGCCCTGAGCCTGCGGCTCCTCAAGGGCCTTCAACTGCAGGCCGTCTATGAGTTCCTTGTCGTCAAGCTCCGCTATCAGGCTAATCGAGCTGTCCGTGGAGCCCACGAGCCAGGCCTTCTGCCCTACCGCCGCTATCATAAGGCTGCGGCCGGGCCCCAGCGCCGTGGAGGCGAGCAGCTTGATAGGCGCGTCGGGCTGCGCTTTAGGCCTGCTCGAGCGCTTAAGGAGCGCATAGAGGCCGTAAATGCAGGCAAGCACCAGGGCCAGCACGAGAAACATACGGAGCACGTAAGGAAGTATGGACGTCGAGGCCTGGGCCTCGGCGGGGTCCTCGGCGGCTGTGCCGAATAGAAGGGTGGTTTCGTCCACCGGCGCTTGCGCCTCCTGTCCCCATACCCCTGCGGATATGACGAGACAGAAGACCGCTGCGCAGAGCACGCGTACGGTCTTTTTCAATTTCCCCTCCGGCTAACATTGTAACCCAGAAGAAAATGAATGGCAACAAGTGTTTAATAGGGAAGGAATTGAAAAGCGCCGGCCGGGTCCTGCCCGGGCCGGGCCTTTAACTAACTGAGCTCCGCCATTCGCTCCATGGGGGATACGATTTCCGTGACGCGCACGCCGAAATTTTCGTCGATAACGACGACTTCGCCCTTGGCTATGAGCTTATGGTTCACGAGTATATCCACCGGCTCGCCCGCCAGCTTATCGAGCTCGATTATGGTACCCTCGCCTATGCCAAGGATATCCTTGATGAGCTTCTTAGTGCGTCCGAGCTCAACGGTGAGCTCCATATAGACGTCCATGATGAGGCCAATATTGCCGGATTCCTGGCCGCCCCTGCCCATATTGAGGTTGGCGAATTGCACGGGCTGTACGTTAGGGGCGGACATGCCCATCATGGGCTGCTGGTACATAGGCTGTTGATAGGCTCCAGACATCATACCCCCCATACCGGAAGCTTGCTGCTGCATGCCTCCCATACCGCCCATATTCCCCATGCCGCCCATGTTGCCATAGCCCTGTTGAGCCTGCTGCTGCATGGGCTGCGCCTGCTGCATGGGGGCCTGGGCCGGCATGACGCCGGAAGCGCTGGCGATATCCTTGACGAAGGTAAGGGAAAAAATCTCCCACATGGCATAATTTTCGCTGCCTATGCTTACCTGGTACTGTACGCGGGCGAATTCGCCGGCGGGGAAGCGGGCTATGGCCTTGGGGCCGAAGGATCCGTCGGCGGCCTCGGACTGAATATTCCTGTTGCCCGTCTTTTCGGAAAACAGGGTAATCTGGGTGCCGGTCATCGAGGATACGCATTCGGTTATGGCGGATATGGCCATCTCGTCCAAATCCGTGAGCGAATCGTCCTTGTTAGCCAGCGAAGCTATGCGTACGGCTAAATCCTTGGGCAGGAAGAAGAGGTGATCGCCGGGTATGCCGCCTATCATATCCACGCGCACGGCGAGGACTTCGTCGGGGAGGGAGGGCAGCATGCCGTCCCGCATCGTCATATCGGTCTTAACCGGGCCGAAGGACACGTCCTGGCCCGTGATCATGGACAGATTCTGGGCCTGGGTCGCCCCTATGGAGTTGAGCATGTCCCTGAACGCGTCGAGCTCCGCGCTGGGCTTGGGGGAGGCCCCGCCTTTGGGAGCTCCGCCCGCGCTCGGATCAAGACCCGCGAGGAGGGAATCAATCTCGTCTTGTGAGAGCGCGCCGTCACTCATAACTTTCCTCACCTTCCGCGGCCAGCTCTTCGAATTCTTCCTGACCGAGTTCTTCTAATCTCTTCACGATTTGAACTGCCATTTTCTTGCCTATCACGCCGGGTCGGCATAGGAATTTCTTTTTATTGCCCACGTTGAGCACCATGGGGTCGTCGACGCGCACATTGTAGAGCCGTACGATATCGCCGAGCATGAGGTGAAGCACGTCGCGGACGGTTACCTGTATCCTGCCTATCTCGGCTATGACCGGCACGTCTATCGTAGACAGCTTCTCTTTCAGGATATTGAGGTTCTCCGTAGTGGCGCCGCGGCGTACCGAGGAGTACCAGTACTGGGCCGATAGCTTGGATATGATGGGCTCTATAGTCAGGTAGGGTATACAGAGATTCATCATGCCCTCGACCTCGCCTATCTTGGTCTCGAGGGTGACGAGCACCACCATTTCCGTCGGGGGAACGATCTGCGCGAACTGGGGGTTCACCTCAATCTGCGATAGGCGCGGGCGCAGGTCGATGACCTGGGTCCAGGCTTCGCGAAGGTTGCCCAGTATCTTTACTATGATGCCTTCCATGACCGAATATTCGATGTCGGTGAGCTCGCGCGTAAGCTTGGAGCCTTCGCCGGCGCCGCCGAAGAGCCGGTCTATGATGGTAAAGGTTACCGAAGGGTCTATTTCCAGTATGATCTGGCCTTTGAGGGGGTCCATGCTCACCACGGCGAGGGTAGTCGTCGTGGGTATGGAGCGTATGAATTCCTCGTAGGTAAGCTGATCCACGCTGGCGACGTGCACGTTGACGAGTATGCGCAGCGAGGCGGACAAAGCGGTCGTGGTAAGGCGCGCGAAGGTCTCGTGCATATTCTGCACGGTACGCATCTGCTCTTTGGAGAATTTGTCCGGGCGCCGGAAATCGTAGATCTTTATCTTTCGGGAATCCGTGGTGGACGTAACGGACTCAAGAGAGCTGTCCCCTGCGTTTATGGCGGTGAGGAGCTGGTCTATCTCATCCTGGGATAGGACTTCGGTCATTCGTTAACTCCGCCTACCATAATGGCATAGAAACGCGCTTTTCGCAACGATAAGGCCAAATCTTACATCTGCGTGCGCTTAAAATCCTGGAAATACACGTCTTTAAGCGAAGGCTTGCTCAAAAGCCTGTTCAGGCGCTCCCGTATCTCCTCTTTGAGCATACGCTCGCGCTCCGGCAGGAGCTGCGCTATGGTCTTGGTGCTGAAGAAGTTCCGGAGATCGTCCTGTATCTGATAGCGCCGCTGGTTTAGCTCGTCGGCCACCTGCTTGTCGGTGATCTCATAGGCGAGGTTGATCTTGACGATTATGGCCCAGGGCTCCTTGTCTATCGTGTTGGTGCTGATCTGCTCTATGGTGGTGAAGGTGGCGTAAATGGGCGTGGTCCCTATGAAATCCTCGCTCGTGGGTATATCGGTCATAGGCTTGGCCTGCTGATTGAGGAGCCCGACGGTGACTACCACGATGACGACGATGAAGATAACGGCGCCTAAGCCTATGCCTATCCATTTAAGGAGCCCGAGTATGGCCTTGCCGCCGCCCTTGCGCTTGGGCTTCTCGACAACGTCCTGGCTGTCTACGAAATCGGTGTTCTTATCAAAATCGTCGCTCATGGCTTAACACTCCCCCGCATCATCTAAAGATGCCCTTCGTCGAGTATGATAATGTCGACCCGCCTATTGTACGCGCGGCCTTCCTCGGTTGCGTTATCGGCTATGGGCACGGTGGACGAGAGCCCCGCCACCTGGAACCTGCTTTCCGGCGCGCCGAAATCCGTCAGGTAATGCAGCACGTTCAAGGCCCGGGCCGAGGATAATTCCCAGTTCGAGAACCAGGGGCCGGCGGGATCGGTAGGCGCCTCGTCGGTATGCCCCTCTATGCGGAACTTCCTGCCTTCAAGCTCGTCCGACTTGAGCAGCTCGGCTACCCTTATGAGCATGGTGCGCGTTTCCTCGATATTGATGTTCGCGCTCGCGGGCCGGAAAAAGGCGTCGGAGGCCAGCGATATCACCAGGCCGCGCTCGTCCGAACTGATACGTACCTTGTTCGACTTTATTTCGGGCTGAAAGAGGGATACCGCTTTTTTCTTAGCCGTGGCCAGGAGCCTGCCCCGCTCCATGGAGGGCAAAGTGCCTATGGAATTGCCGAGCTCGGCCAGCTTGCCCGCGGACAGGGTATTGCCGCCGGAGGACGCGCCCATGCCTATGTTGTTGAGGCTGGATATCATCTGGTTTATCTGTATGACGTCCGCGTCGGTGGTATCGAACAGGGCTACGAAGAAGCACAGCAGCAGGGTAACCATATCGCCGTAGGTAACGATCCATTCGGCGAGGCCTCCCAGCTCCTGCTTCTTCTTTGCGCGTGCCATAACTATACCGCCTTACGCTGCGGGGTGCAGCTCTTCGAGCTTCTTCTGCGCGTCGGGAGAGAGGTATGAAGCGAGCTTCATCTGGAGTATATGGGGGTTGTCGCCCTGCTGTATGGAAAGGACGCCCTCTATGACCATTTCGCGCACCTTGGTCTCGGACGCGTCTTGGCTGGCGAGCTTGCCCATGAGGGGCATGATGAGGAAGTTGGCCATCATGGCGCCGTAGTAGGTGGTGATAAGCGCCACGGCCATGTTCGGGCCTATCCGGCTCTTATCCTCGAGGTTTTTCATCATGGCTATAAGGCCCTGCACGGTGCCCAACATGCCCATGCCCGGCGCGAGCTTAGCCCACTGGTCGAGCATCTTAAGCCAGCGGCCGTGGCGATCGTTCATCTGGTTGAGCTCGGTCTCCAGTATGGTGCGCACGACCTCGGGGTCGACGGAGTCGACGACCATGCGGAGTCCCCTCTTCATAAACGGGCTCTCCACGGATTCTATGTCTTCCTCGAGCGACAGTATGCCCTCGCGCCTGGCCTTCTCCGAGAACGAGAGCAGCGCTTCGGCGATTTTCAGCTCGCCGAAATCGGGCACCTTGAAGGCTTTTCCTATGATGCCCCATATGGACATCATTTCCTTGATGCTGTAGTTCATCATCAGGCCGAAGAACGAGCCGCCTATGGTCATGAGCGCGGACGCGGGATCGAGGTAGGTGGTGACCACGCCGCCGGAGGCATACATGGAAAGGATGATACAGGCAAAACCGGCGACGAGGCCGATTATAGACGCTAAATCCATCCGCTACTCCTCATTCTTGAATGCGCCTATGAGGCGCCTGTAGGCGACGATGCGTTCTTGCAGGACCTGGATGCTCTCCGCCACGATTATGCGCTTGCCGGAAAGCATGGTAAGCGTCGTGTCCGGCGTGCGCTCAATATACTCTATCTGGTGGGGGTTTAGCCAGAAGGTCTCGCCATGCAGCTTGGTCACTTCTATCATCGCGCTCTCCTTCTTCAGGCCCCGATAACCACGGTATCAATGCGAGAAAGCCACGGAGGCCGTCATGCCCTCCGTGGCTCTTTTATGCCTACGCTTAGCGCTTCAGGCTCAAAAGCTCCTGGAGCATCTGGTCGCTGGTCTGTATGGTCTTAGAGTTGGCCTGGAAGCCGCGTTGGGTGACTATCATGTCGGTGAACTGCTCGGCGAGGTCCACGTTGGACATTTCCAGCGTTCCCGCTATGATCTTGCCCTTGCCCGCTATGCCCGAGGGCCCTATGTTGGCCATGCCGGAGTTGTTCGACTGCATAAAGTTGGTCTCGCCGGCCTTCTCCAAGCCATTGGGGTTGGTGAAGCTGGCCAAGGCCACCTGGCCTATGGTGCGGGTGCTGCCGTTCGAATACACGGCGGTGATCACGCCCGACTGGTCTATCTTGAAGTTGTCCAGATAGCCCATGCCGTAGCCGTCCTGCTGGAACACCTTGGTGCTGGAGCTCTCGGCGAACTGGGTGACCGTATTGCGCACCGACCCGGCCGTGCCGAGGTTCAGCGAGAAATTCTGGCGCAAGAGCTCGCCGGCCGCGCCGGGCGTGCTGTCGGCCACGTCGAAGCCCACGTTTATGGATATCACGCCTTCTTCGGCGGAGGCGTTGCCCTGGCCGTCCACGGCGCGGCGCAGGGTGCCGAGGTTGTCGAATTCCACGACGAACACGTTGCCCTCCTGGGCCTCGGGCGTCAGGCCGAGCGCGGCGTTGGTGCCTACCGCGGCCTCGGGGTCTATGGTGACCGTGGCCTGCCACTGATTGCTCTGGCCGGGCACTTTGGCGAAATCCACGCGCAGTATATGCTCGGTGCCGAAGGAGTCGAACACCTTCTCCTCTACCCGCCAGGTATTCTGGCGCACGGTTTCGGCGGCGGCGCCCTCGGGTATCTCGGTAAGGCGCTTGTCGAGGTTACAGGCAAGGTACACCTGCTCGGTAGCCTTGGCCGGATCCTTGGAGCCCACGGGCACGATGAGGTCATCGAGGGCGCCCGAGGTGTTGAGGACCTCTACGCCGTTGATGAGCTGGGCGTTCCAGCCCTGCACCTTGAGGCCGTTGCCCGGGTTCACGAGCCTGCCCTCCGCGTCCAGGCCGAAGGCCCCGGCGCGGGTGAACATGGTCACGTCGCCCTTATTGAGCACGAAGAAGCCGTTGCCCTGTATGGCCAGGTCGGTCATGACGCCGGTGGTCTGGAGCGAACCCTGCGTGTGTATGGTATCCACGCTGGCTATGCTCATGCCAAGGCCGATTTCCTTGGGGTTGATACCGCCCACCTCTTCGTTGGGCTTGGCCGCGCCGGACATCTGTTGGTACAGCAGGTCCTGAAAATTCACGCGCCCCTTCTTGAAGCCGGTAGTGTTGACGTTGGCTATGTTGTTGCCGAGCACGTCCATGCGCACCTGGTGGTTCTGAAGGCCGGCGACGCCGGAGTACAATGAGCGCATCATATCGGCGCCTCCTTATTCTGCCACGACGGAGACTTGCTCCAGGTCGTAGAATTTTCCGTTTACCATGATGAGAGGATAATCGCCCCGCGTCACCTGCTCCACCTTGCCCGCTATCATGGCTTCTCCGTCCTCGATTTCCACGTTCTTACCGAGCAGGCTCTGCGCCTCGCTGGAAGCCAGCACGCCGGAAAGCTTGCCGAAGCTGGAAGCCATATTGGTCATCTGCTCCAGTGAGGAGAATTGGGCCATCTGGGATATGAACTCGCGATCCTCCATGGGGTTGGTGGGATCCTGGTGCTGCAGCTGCGTGATAAGGATCTTGAGGAAGTCGTCCTTATCGAGCTCGCTCTTGGCTACCTTGCCCTGGTTGAGCGCTTTGTTGAAGCTGTCTATCTCGAGGCGCGTGCGGGCAAGGTCAGCCGGGCTCAAGTTCATCTGTATATCCATGGAAACATCCTCCCGTTATACGATCATGTTCAGGGCGCCGTCGGCGCCGCTTCCGTCCGCCAGCGGCACCGCCGCGTCGAGCTCGCGCAGCC
>JBGSKZ010000589.1:0-1362 GCA_041741035.1 Treponematales bacterium | reverse complement strand
TCCAGCCCCGCGCCGCGGGCGGCCGCGGCGAGTTCCGCCGGCCATGAGGCGCCGTCCGAGTAGCGCGAGTGGAAGTGCATATCCGCTTTCACGCTTTGCAGGATACCCGAGCGCGGCCGCAACCGCAAGTATAGCCTTACTTAGTTCCACGAAGCTTATGTATGCGCGCTTAGGGGCGCTAGCCTTAGCGGCGGCGAGAGCCGCGCTATGCTACAGGATGCGGCGCCTCTCCCTGAGACATAAGCTTCGGGGAACTAGCCAAAATATAGCGGGACGCTTTACGCGGAAGCGAATTGGATGCACTATTAAGACCGGTACCTGGCTGGGAGCCGGCCGAAGCATAACGAAAACCTACGCGGAGGAACGCAATGTTCGATCTGTCCGATTCGATACGGGAAGAGATAGTCTTCGCGATGGAAAACCAGGAAATCGAGTACGCCATAGACGTGGACAGCGGGGAAATCGTGGCTACGGAACTCGATTACGAGGCCGACGAACCCGATTCAAAGCGGGAATTGGTGGATCCGCCTTATTGGTCCTCGGGCGACGGCTTCAGGCTCATGGATTCGTTCACGCGCGCGGTGGGCGATCCCGAGGGGCGCAACGCGCTGTTGGCCGCCTTGGGCCGGGGGCGCGGCGTGTTCAGGGCTTTTAAGAACAGCCTGGCCATGTATCCGGAGCTCGAGCGGCTTTGGTACGCTTACAAGGACGCGGCCATGATCAAGCGGGTGAACGATTGGTATGACCAGCTGCGCGTGGCTCGCGGGCTTGAGCGCCTGGGGCCCGAGCCCGAGGATACGGACGACCTGCTCGCGGGGGAATTCAGCCTGCGCCGCTACGGACGGGAATATTGGGCGCAATGCCGCGAGCTCTTCAGCCGAGGGCTGTCCGAGGCGCTGGATAAATTCCCCGAAGCTCTCGTCGAATACGAATATACCGCTATCGATAAGGAGATCGAGGGGGGCAAGGAAGGCGACCTTGACCTGTTCATCGTCGAGGCGGCCGCGGGCGCTTTGGTGGCGGTCGCGGTGGCGCGCAAGGTGTTCATAGCCGACCGCTCCTTCGGCAAGCTCGTCTATCTGTACGTATCGCCGGAGCAAAGGCGGCTCGGCCTTGGCAGGCTCCTGGCGGAGCGGGCGCGGGAAGCCTTCGCCGCCGAGGGGGTGGCGCGCTTTATCGTCGACCTGGCCTTCCTGCCCGACGGCTTCGGGAACTCCCTGGCCGCCTACGGCTACGAATCCTTCGGCACGCGCTGGATACGGAATCCCGATTAGCGCGTCGCGGCCTTAAGCCTGCCGTCCGGGCCGAGGATCACGCCCTCCTGGGCAAGCAGGGCCGCCTGCTCCTCGTAGCCGCCGCCCC
>JBGSKZ010000588.1:0-6522 GCA_041741035.1 Treponematales bacterium | reverse complement strand
GGCGCGCGGGCGAGGGTGGGAGCGCGGGTGGGAGCTCGGGCTCGAGGCGCGGTTCAGGCGTCGAAGAGCACGACGCCGCCCTCGCTCAGTTCGCGGCGCTGGATTTCCACGTTATAGAACCTGCGTTCCTTCTTTTCTATTTCTATGGTTTCCGTTTTGGGTATGAAGCGCCTGAACACCTGGAAACTGTCCGTGTGAAAATGAATAACTCTGCCTAATTCGCCCCCTAAATCCTCGGACACGACCTGTATGCCCTCGGTATAGAGGAATTCGCGTATGAAGCGGCTATTCACGTCGCCTATGCAGAGGAAGTTGTCGCTGGCCACGCTGGAAATGATGTTGCCGGCGCCGAAGACCTTGGCCTTGAGGCGGTTTTTCTTGGCGCCGAGCTTGAGCATGTCGTTAATGAGCAATTCCATGGCGTTTATGCCATAGCGGCCGGCGTCGGTGGCGTTTATGGGCATGCTCTTGGCGAAGCGCTTGTTCGCCAGGAGGAAGTGATTCATGCCCGATACGCCCGTGGCTTCGTCATAAAGGCATGCGGCAACGCAGCTGCCCAGCAGGGTCTGCAGGACCGCCTTGCCCTTAATGACCTTATGCTCGCCGGGCCGAAGCAGGACCCTTTCATTGAGGGGCGGCGCGCTATAGCTCACGCCATGCCTCTGCGCGGTATACGAAACATTATAGTTACAGTATAAGCGGGCGGCCCCGCGAATGCAAAAAACGCCGCTCAGCGCTCGCCGAGCAGGCTCTTAAGCTCCTGTATGTCTTTAACGAGCCGCGTGCGATCGAGGTTCTGAAAGCGCTTGGGCACCATTTCCTTGCTGGTGCATTCCAGCACGGCCACGAGGTTTTGCAGCTCTATCTCATGCGGGTAGGCCGGCGGCACGAAGTCTCCCATGGTCTCCTCAAGATCCTCCTTGGTGACGAAGGAACGGTTATCCATGGTCGCCTTGAATTTCGCCCGGATAAGCACCGATTCAAGGTCGGCGCCCGAGAATTCATGCTTGAATTTTCTTAGGAGTTCGCTAATGGGAAACTTGCGTATGGATAAGTCGAGCTTCCGCACCAGCACGTCGAAGAGTTCCATTTTTTCGGCTTCGGTATCGGGATAAAAGAGGGCTAAATGCTCCTCGGCACGGCCCTGGCGCTTCAAGTCTATGGGCAGAAGGTCGGGCCGGCAGGTAATCAGGAACCATATGATCTTGCCGCGGTATTCGGTATTGCCCATGAAGTTGGCCAATTGCGCGAATATGCGGTTGGAGGTGCCCGAGTCGCCCTCCTGGTTGCGGTCGCCTAAGAAGGCGTCCGCCTCGTCTATCATTACCGCCACGGGCGACATGGCCTTGAGTATGGCGAGCACCCGCTCCAGGTTGGACTCGGTAACGCCCTGCCACTTGGAGCGGAAGTTCTTAAACTTGACCATGGGCACGCCTATCTCGCCGGCGAAGGCGCTTACCATGAAGCTCTTGCCCGTGCCCACGGGGCCGGCTATCAGGTAGCCCATGGGCAGCACGTCCAGGTGTCCCTGCTTGAGGGCTCGGGCGGCGTGCCTGAAGCGCTTGCGCACGAAGTCGTGGCCGGACACGAAGGACAGGTCGTGCTCGGTGTCCAGGAATTCCAGGAGCCCGCCCGCCTCGTTCTCGATGATCTCGCGCTTTTTTGCCTTGAGATAATCCATCGATATGGGCTTGTCTTCCTGCCAGCTTTCAGCGACCAGGCGGTTAAGGTTTACCAGGTTTAGGCCGCTCGTTATGGCGCCGACCGCGCCCGTATCGAGGCCCCGGTCGAGGAGGAGCGTGCCCTTGCCTTCCAGGAAGCCCAGGAAGCTCGAGCGCACCGGCTCGTCGGGCATGGGTATCTCCACCTTGATCGTCGAGGGGCTCGACACGATGCGTGGGTTTAGGTCGGAAAGGTTTTCTGAGAGCAGGATTACCGACACGTCCCCGCGGGTGAATACCGGGTCATGCGACCAGCGGTTCAAGGTAACGAAGCAGTAGCGGTCCGCCTCGTCGAGCTTGGCTACCTCGCCGGCGGGCACCACGGTCTCCGCGTAGTCTATGATGAGCACGATGCGCTTTTTCTGCGGTATGTTCATGAGGAAGTAGCGCTCGAGGGTGCGGAAGGCCTCGGTGGGGTCGCTTGAGAAGAGCTCGCTCTCGTTTAGGTCGGGATTGCGTTCGCGCATGGACCGTAGGAAATCGCGCTGCATATCGGGCGTACAGAAGGATACCCCGCTGGAGCGGTCCCAGAATACGATGATATCGCGGTTGCCGAAGAGCACTTCCGATACATAATCCTGGATCTTCACGAAGTTGAATTCGCCTTCGTTCATTTTATGGGGCAGGAAATCGCGTATATTGCCGTGTATTACGTAGAGGTTGGCGGTCTTTGAGCAATATTTGTAGGAGAGCTCCTGCGCCCAGGCCGGGAGTATCTTGATAAAGGGCAGGTTCTTTACGATAAGCTGTTCTTTCATGCTCTCTCCCTGATGCTCTAGTATGCCCCGCGACGGGGCTTACGCGCAAGCGAGCGGACGAGAAAAACTTGCATACAGGGCGTCCATGCGTATACTCGCACAGAGGGGGTACTATGGCGATTCCGTCGCTCATCTACCGGTCGTTCTTAAGGCTCTTCCCCCGCGCCAGCATAGAGCTGAAGTCTGGCGCTACGAGGTCGAGCCATGCCCTTGAGCCCATAGGCCACGACCGCCAATTAGGCTACGGCAACGAGTACGTATCCCTGCGCATCGAGCGTACGGACAGGGGCGTAGCCACCCATTACCGGCTGAGCCTCAAGAATCTGCAGTCGAAGAGCCTGCGCATCACTCGCCTGCGCTTTCCCGGATGGCGCGGCCTGGACGACCTTCTGGATAATTACGATCCGGCCCGCATATCGTTTTTCAGGAACGGCCACCAATCCTGGTCCACGGCGCGAAGCTATCGCATGACGGAAAAACCCCTGCGCCCGCGGCTGAGGCTGGTGTCCCTGGTTACGAGCAACTTGGCCAACCTGCCCTCAAACGCGCCCGGCATACTCTCCTCGGAGATGTATACGGTAGTAAGCGACCTAGACGACGACCAGGCCGTGCTGGTAGGCCAGTGCGAGCCATTTAACCAGTTCGTATACATAATGCTGCATTTGCATCCCGAGAGGCCGCGTAGCAGCTTCTTCGAAATCGTCTATGATTTCGGCCGCAAAGTGCTCGCTCCGGGCCAGGAGATAGAGCTGGACGGGCTCATGTTTCTTTCAGGCGACGCGGGAGCCATAGTAGGCGAGTATTTCTCGCTGCTCTCGCAGCTGAGGAGGCCCGCGCCGGCTGAACGGGCGGGCTGGTGCTCCTGGTACCAATATTACGACAAGATCAGCCCCGGGCTGCTCTTGGAGAATTTGCGTCTCCTCAAGGAAAGCGGACTTAAGGCTGATTTTTTCCAAATCGATGACGGCTGGCAGGCCGCCGTAGGCGATTGGCTCGTGGAACGTCCCGCTTTCAAGGGCAGGATGGCCGAGCTTGCGGGGGCGATACGCCAGGCGGGTTACACGCCGGGGCTCTGGATCGCTCCTTTCGCGCTATCGGCCAGGTCGCGCTTGTTCAGGGAGCATCCAGAGTATATCGTGCGCGATTCAGGAGGAGCTCCCCTCGTCGCCGGCTATAACCCCATATGGAAGGGGCTCTATTACGGCCTCGACCTGACGCACCCGCGCTGCCGCGAATATATCGCCGAGTTCATTCGCAAGGCGACGCGCGAGTGGGGCTACTCCTACCTCAAGTGCGATTTCCTCTTCGCCGCCTGCCTACGGGGAGCTAACCACCACGACATAGGCCTTTCGCGGGCGGAGATAATCAAGAGCGGCATGGCCCTCATACGGGAAGCCGCGGGGCCCGGCGTGAGCATACTCGGCTGCGGCATGCCGCTTTCTGCGGGAATAGGCACGGTCGAGGCCATGCGCATAGGGCCGGACACGGGAGACTTCTGGATACGGCCGGAATCCTTCCTGCTCCGTACCGGCGCTATGGTGGGGCTGCGTAATTCCCTCCGCGCCACCCTTACGCGGGCGCCCATGCACGGCGCGCTGTGGGTGAACGACCCCGATTGCGTCATGGCCCGTGAGCGCGGCACGGGACTGCGCGCCGCCGAACGGCGTTCTCAAATGGACGCGGTAGCGCTGTCCGGCGGACTGGTCACCATAAGCGACGACCTGTCGCTCCTGAGCCAGGAAGACTTTAAAGAACTCGCCCTGCTAATCGATTTGTCCAAGCGCTGCGGCGCGGGGCAGGCCATAGCCTTGGACGCCATGGACAGGGAACTGCCCGAGCAGTTCTATAACTCCGCGGGCTACATAGGCTTTTTCAACTGGGGCCATGCGCGCAAACGGTCCAGCTACGACCTGACGCGCCTAAAAAAACGCGAGCCGCTACTAACCGCCTTGGTGGACGTACGGATCGGACGGCGCTATGAAGCGTCGGGGCAGTACCTGGATCTGGGTTATATGCCCAAGCGCGGCTCCATCCTCATGCGTATCGAGCGTTCCGAGGCCTAGCCTAGGCCCAATGGGAAAGAATTTCCTTGTAGCGCTTCTTTACGTCGCCAACGATGTTCTCCCAGGTACGGTAGAGCGTTTGCGACGCGGATAAGCCTATGGCCTCGAGCCTTTCCCTGTCGCTGAGCGCGCTTATGATAGTAGCGGCATAGGCGTCGAGCCTGTCCTCTGATATGAAGCCGTTCACGCGATCCTGTATGACCTCGGCGGTCGTGCTGCCCGCCAGTACCACGGAAGGAGTCCTAAAGGCCGCGGCTTCTCGCATGACGAGGGGCGCATTGTCGTATTTGGAGGGGAAGAGGAAGAGGTTGGCCCTGGCATAGTAGCGCTGTATGATGTCGCGGTCGTATACCACGTCGTGGAAGATAATGCGCTTGCGTATGCCCAGGCTCCTGCTCAATTCCTTAAGCTGGTCTTTAGCGTAGCCTTCGCCTACGAACACCATGCGGAAGTCGGGAAGGGCCTTGCATACCTCGGCCAAGGACCTTATGAGGAACTCAAGGTTTTTCTCCAATATGTGCTGGCCTACGAAGAGCCCCATAGGCGCGTCGGGCTCAAGCCCAAGCTCTTCCTCGGCGAGCCTGGCAAGCCCGGAGCAGTCGGCGGGCGGCACGAGGTCCACGCCATTCTCCATGACCCGGTACGGACCCTTGTAGCCGTATTCCCTCAGGGTCTTGGATACGCCTTCCTGCGGCACCCATACCTCGTCCACTTCATGGAAAAAGTCGACGATCTGCTTGATCTGCTCATCCACGATGCCTTTGATGGGCAGGACGCGCATGAGGTCGTCGCGGAATTTCGAGTGGAAGGTGGCCACTATGGGTATGCGTTTTTCCTTGGCTATCTTTAGGGCCATCCTGCCCGCGCTGAAGGGCGAGTGGGTGTGCACGAGCCTAAAGTCGCGGTTCTTGAGCGCGAGCTGTGCCTTAGGGTCGAGTTCGGGTATGCCAAGGCGGTAGGGCGGGCGGAATATCGTGGGCAGGGAGAAGTAGCGTATAACGGGGAAGGGCTCATTATCGACGTGCAGGGGTACCCAGGGCGTGATGACATAGGTAGGCCCCATGATCTTGTCAAGCCAGTAGGCATAGTTGCGCACGGTTATGGTAACGCCATCCATAATAGGCACATAGCTGTCGTTGAATTGGCCGATGACGATATTCTTCTTCATATCGGGTAAAAATACTGAGTAGCAGGATAAAGGTCAATCGATAGGACTTGCACGAATCAGGGCTTAGCATCCGCTTGCGCAGCGAACGCCGCTGTGCTACTATGGCTTACCAACCTTAACAAGGAGATCCTGCCATGGCATACAAAGTAACCGACGCGTGCGTCAATTGCGGTGCGTGCGAACCCGAGTGCCCGGTCGAGGCTATAAGCGAGAAGAATGGACTTCGCTGGATAGACCCCGAAAAATGCACCGACTGCGGTTCCTGCGCGGCCGTTTGCCCCACCGAGGCTATAATCCAGGCCTAAGGCTCATTTTAACGCGGCTTGGCCGCGTTCCTATTGAAGGCGCTCGTCCCGCGGGATGAGCGCTTTTTTTATAGCCAGGAGGCCAGGTCGGCGATGAGGGCACGGCTTCGCTCCAGGCCTAGGCAGGCATCGGTGAGCGAAAGCCCGGGCTTGGGTAAGGCGCCTGGGCTTATATCCTGCCTGCCCTGGCGGAGGTAGGACTCCACCATGAGGCCCCGTATGGCAACGCCGCGCCTGCGCAGGCCGAGCGCCCCGCGCGCCGCTTCCCGCTGCCGCTCGGGGTCCTTGCCGGAATTGCCGTGGGACGCGTCTACGAGTATGGCGGGCTGTAGCCCCTGCGCAACCATGAGCCGCTCCAGGCGGGGAGCTCTGCGCCAATTTGGCCGGTCGTCCGAGCCGCGGAGTATTACGTGGGGCAGGGGATTCCCCTGAGCGTACAGTTCCGCCGGGCGACCATCTTCAAGGCCGCAGGCGAGAGCCGCGCCGGGCTGGGCGGCCACGGCGGCC
>JBGSKZ010000587.1:0-1370 GCA_041741035.1 Treponematales bacterium | reverse complement strand
GGTGATCAGCGCCATGTGGTCGCTGTTATTGGCCTTAGTAGTCGCCCTGCCGCTTGAAGCGGCCGCCGAGCGTCGCGCGCTCAAGGCCGGCGCGTGAAGCCCATACCGGCTAGGCCTTCGAGTCGAGCGTATCGGGCATCGCGTATCGAATTGACAAGACAGGCAGGCTACTGAATACTGCTGGTACGCTCGGCCGGCCCGTCAGCCGATGAGCCGGAAACGAGGATGCGCCCGTGGCTTATCTTCCCTGGGACCACATCAATGAGCTGCTCTTGTACGCCGGCGCCGCAGAGGATAGAGAAGACCTTTTACGCCGCGTCCTCGGCCGGCTGGGCCGTATCATTCCCTGGGATGTGGGCATAGGCGTTTTCGACCGGTCCATACGCTGCGCGGCCTGCGGCGGCTGGGACCGCCGTACCTTTGAACAGTACAATGCCTATTACCATGCCAAGGTTCCCTTCATAGCCTATGACCTCAAAGGGGTGGCTCGAAGGGGACGCGATATCGTCCTATGGAACCGTATTCCCGACTCTGAATTCATGCGGGACTTCGCCCGGCCGCTGGGCTTGCATTCGGGGCTAAGCCCCTTCAGGCCGGCTTGGCCGCTCGTGCTCTCCCTCCAAAGGTCGCGGGAATCCCCTCCCTTCACGGTTAGGGATTGCGAAATCCTGGATATAGTGAATGGGCACCTCCACAATTACCTGACCTTGCTCAAGGGCAGCGGAAGCGACCAGGCTGGACCGAACGCCAAGGCTGAGCGCCCGAGCCCGGAGCGCTCCCGCTCATGCCTTCGTACCGCCTTGAAAGCGGCTTTTCGCCTGAGCGATCGGGAATTGGAGCTGCTTGAAGGCCTGTGCGACGGCCTGTCCAATAAGGCGCTGGCCCGGAACCTCTTCATAAGCGAGCGCACGGTTAAGGCGCACCTCGCGTCCATCTTCCGCAAGACCGGCTGCCATAGCCGGCTGGAGGTAGCGGCCCTGGCCCGCCGCGCGTTCTGAATAAAGCGCTACACTCCGGAATTAGTCCTTTCGTACAATACGGCTAGCGGGCGCGGGCGGATATCCTTCGGGAATACTATCCGATGGAGGACCTACTATGCACCGTAACGATACGCTTGCAAGCCTACGCGCCCTGGCGCCGTTTTCGTTTTACGCCCCAAATTCGCGGAAAGGCAGCGCGCCCATGAAAGGCCTTAGGGCTATAGCGCTCGCGGCCGGTATAGCCTTAGCCGCTGGCTTATTCCCATCATGTACGACCGTATCAAAGATAATGGAAGCCGGCATGGACGAGGGCTACGGGGAGGGCGGAACCATAGCAAGCGCCGCGCCGCTCATGAGGGCTATAAAGCTGCGGGATTACGGCAGGGCCCT
>JBGSKZ010000586.1:0-7510 GCA_041741035.1 Treponematales bacterium | reverse complement strand
GGCCCATGCCCATGCCGCGCGCCGCGTCCTTGGCTCCGCCGTCCACCATGCGCAGGCCCGCGGCCCCCGAAAGCATTATTGGCAGGATGGCGTAGGCACAGAGCGCAAGGAAGGCCGGCGCGGCGCCTATGCCGGATATCCCTATGCTCCGCAGCCAGGGAAACGCGTCGGCAAGGGCCGCCATAAGCGGCAGCAGTAGGCCGAAAAGCGCCAGGCTAGGCACGTTCTGGATGGCGGCCGCCGCCCCGGACAAGGCGCGCCCCAGCAGGCTAGCTCGGGAAAGCGCCACGGCTCCCGCGGTGCCCGCGATCAGGGCCACGGAGAAAGAGGAGCCGGCAAGGCTTATGTGACGGGCGAGCTCAGCCCAAAAGCGCCGCCCCTGCGCGCGCAGCTCCATGTAAGGAGAGAAGCGATCGAGGCCCCCGGCCAAGCCTATAGCCAACAGGCCCAAGCCCAGGGCTAGGGGCACGAGGACGCGAAGAGCCGGAGCCTCGCCCTTGTTCGGCCCGGCCCAGCGGGAGGCAAGGAAGGCGGCCGCGAGAAGCAGCCAGAATCCAGCCCCCGGCGACACGCGGGGAAGCGGGGCTCCGGCGTCCAGGCTCGCGACCAGGAGAGCCGGGCCGGCGAAAAGAGCGAGCGCGGCCAGGGCCGCGGCACCGCGTATAATTACGGGAGCTAGGGCGCGCCGTCCCGGCGGAGTCTTCGAAGGCCCTGCCCCATCTGGCTTAGAGCTTGAAGACAAGCCCGCGGCTATGGCAGCCATGGCCAAGGCCGCCAGGACCGCGACAGGCCAAAGCTCCCAGAGCGGCACCGGCCTGCCGCTCGCTACGCGGTTGGGCCGCGCCTCGAACGCGGGCAAAAGCCATGAAGCCGCATAGAGCGCCAAAGCGGCCCAGCCGTAGGCTGGGCCGGGCTCCGGGGGGCCGCCCTTGCGGGACTTGAGCGCTCCCACCGCTTAGTTTATAAGACCCTGGGCCTTGAGCCAGGAGCGGGCCACCTCGAGGGGGCTCTCCCCTTCCACGGCTATGCGGCCGTTGAGGGTTTGCAGCGTCACGAGATCCAGCTTAGCGAAGGCGGGGGCAAGGGCGCTTTCCAGCTCCGGATAGCGCTCCAATACCGCCTTGCGCGCCAAGGGCGCCGGTTCGTATACCGGCTGCACCCCGCGGTCATCCGTAAGGACGACGAGGCCGAAGGCGGCGAGCTGGCCGTCCGTGCCGTAAGCCATTGCGGCGTTCACGCCATCCGTGCCGTCTGCCGCCGCCTTTTCGGTGGCGGCGGTATTGCCCCCGGCCAGGACCAGGAGCTGATCCTGCCTAAGCGTAAAGCCATAAGCCGCCTGAAACGCCGGCAGGGCGGCGGCGCTCGTGACGAATTCCTCCGAACCGGCCAGCTTGAGCCGTCCTCCCGCGTTCAGGTAGCGGCCTAAGTCGCTCATCGTAAGCAGGCCTTCCGCGGTGGCGAGGTCCTTGCGCAAGGCTATAGCCCAGGTATTGTTGGCGGGAGCCGACTTCAACCATACAAGGCCCTGAGGAGCGTCCAACTCTTTTGCCCGCTGCCAGCCCGCCGCGGCGTCTTTCCAAAGAGGGCTGTCGGCTTCGCCGTGGAAGAACGCCGCATTGCCGGTATATTCGGGATAGATATCGATTTCGCCCGCCAATATCGCCTTGCGCACGACACCCGTAGCGCCGAGCTGTATCTTATCGGTTACTGTAAAGCCTTCTTTCTCGAGCAGGAGCCGTATCATGGAACCCAGGAGAGACCCCTCGGTGTCGATCTTGGAGGCGACGACTACAGGCCCCTTTTGCTCAGGCTTGGGGGCGCAGGAACCGAAGCTAAGGGCTGCGAGCAGCGAAAGGCCCAGGGATATCGCGGCATAGTTCTTCTTTTTCATCGCTTTCTCCTTCGTAGGCTATAAATATACGGCTATTTCCCCTGAAGGAAAGCGTTAATGGCCGCTTAGGCCATTTAGCCTACCTGCACGCCTTTCCAGAAGGCAAAGTAGCCCTTTATCTGCGCGGCCGCGCTCTTGGGCTCAGGATAGTACCAGGCCGCGTCTTCGAGCGCCTTGCCGCCTACCCGGAGGCTTTTATAGGAGGCTTCGCCCTTCCAGGGGCAGGTCGAATGCGAAGCGCTATCGACGAGGTATTCGCCCTTCACGTCGGCGGGAGGGAAATAGTGGTTGCCCTCGACGACTATGGTCTTATCGCTCTCGGCTATAACGACGCCCTGCCATTGTGCCTGTATCATAAACGCTCCTTATAAAAGTAGATTAATTTTAATATAAGGTTTTATGCGCCAAGGGCATAGCGCGGAGCGGAGCTTGAGGGGGCGTAGGCAGCTAAGCGCGCGCTGGCTTTAGCGCCTCGCGAGGGCGCGCAGCTCATCCTGCGTATAGCGATAGGCCGAGCCGCAGTTATGGCACTTCACCTCGACGGGGAAGGGGCCGTTCTCGGCCATATCGGCCAGCTCGTCCGGAGGGAGGGCCCCAAGGAAGGAGCGCAAGCGCTCCCTCTCGCAGGGGCAGTAGAATTCCGCGGGGCGCTCGTCCATCAGGTTAAGGTCAAAGAAGGGGAAGGAGCGCAGCGCCACGTCCATGCGGGACGCGCCGGAGGCAAAGGTTTCGCCCAGGCTCGGCAGGCCGTACACGAGGCGCTCCACCCTATCCAGGGCTTCGGCTTTGGCGAAGGGCAGGGCCTGCAGGAAGAGGCCGCCGGCGCCCGCTACGCGCCCGTCCGCGTCAAAGTGCACGCTCAGGGTAAAGCTCGTGCGCAGCTGCTCGGACATGTGGAAATAGTACGCGAGGTCTTCCGCGAGCCTACCCGTCCGGGCGCCGGAGGTACCCGACACGGGATCGGTCCTTCCCTCCATGAAACGGGTTATCGATATCTGCCCCGGCCCTATGAGCTCCCCCGAATCGAAATTCTCCGGCAGCGTGGACAGGTCCAGGGAGGGGGCGAAAAGCCGGCCGCGGACCTGGCCGAGGGCATTGCACTCCGCGCTGTAACCCTGGGCCGGGCCCTTGCCTTCCACGCGCAGGGCCAGGCGGTCGGCGCCTTTGATGGTGATGGAAAGCAGGGCGGCGGCTATATACGCCTTCCCCAGGAGGAGGGTCTCGAAGGCGCCCAGCGCGTGGGCCTGCGCCATAAGGCTCACCATCCGGGTGGCGGATACCAGCGCCCCGCGGATGGCGTCGCCTTCCAGGGTAAAGATGGAGAGTCCGTCGGGCGCAAGGCCCTTGAGGCGCTTTATCTGGACCGGATCTTGAAGTTCGGGAGTTATCATGGCGGACATCCTATAGTATTTTAGGATAATGCTAAAGTCATCGATGATTGAAACGCTTTTCGTGGTTTTTGTGGCCCTGCTTTCCCTTGGACTGCTGGCGCTCGCGCGGCGTAAAGCTGATGCGCGGGTAAGGCCGTTCCTGAACTTGGCCGCGGGTATAAGCATCGCTCTCTATATAGCCTTACGCATAGCCGATGCCGCCACCTGGCGCTCAACGCCCGCCATGCTAATCCTGATAGTAGAGCTTCTCTTCCTGGGTTTTATTATTAAGAAGGCTAAGGCGCGCGCCGCGCTGATCATAGGCGCCGTAGGCACGGTCATACTCGCGCTGAACGCGGCCATACTCGTCGCCTTCCCCCTCCGCGACCTGACGCCTCCAAGCGGCCCCTACGCGGTAGGCAGCTCGGCATTCATGGTTGAGGATGAAACGAGAAGCGGCGTTTACCTGGACGCGCCGGGACAGCATAGGCGTTTCATGGTACAGGCCTTCTATCCGGCGGCCGCCGGGGCGGAAGCCTACCCGGCTCTGGCCTGGATAGAAAGGGAAGGCCTACGCGCGGCCTTCGCCTCCTTCGCGGGCTTGCCGTCCTTTACCATGTCCCATCTTGGCCGCATACGGGCCAACGCGCGCGCCGGAGCGCCCGCCGCGGAAGGCCGATTCCCCGTCCTCATATTCTCGCACGGCTGGACGGGCACCAAGATCATGCACTATGACCTTGCCGAAGAGCTGGCCAGCCGCGGCATCGTTACCCTCCTTACCGACCATCCCTACGGCGGCCTCTACGTGGGCTTCCCCGACGGCAGCGGCGTTCCCTGGTATGGGGACGCGCTGCCAAAGCGCGATCTGGATACGGGCTTCTTGGACGCGGCGCGTTATCTCGTGGGCAGCTACGCGGCCGATATCGAGGCCCTCATCGCCATGCTCAGGACAGGAGGGCTCCCCTCGCCCCTGGCCGCGCATACGGACCCTAGCCGCATAGCCCTTGGCGGCCATTCCACAGGCGGAGGGGCGGCCGTGCTCGCGGCCATGCGCGATTCCGGCTTGGCCGGCCTCGTAGCGCTGGACGCCTGGGTGGAGCCGCTGGGCGCGGAACTGAACTCGGGGCTGAGGCTGCCCCAGCTGCATATAGGAAGCGCTCAGTGGAAGGGCGGGCTTAACGAGCCCTGGCTCGCCAGGCTGGAAGCGGCAAGCGGCCCCTGGGTTTCCTACCGCTTGGAAGGCTCCACGCATGTCGATTTCGCCATGATACGATACATCACGAACGCCGCGCGCCTCATAGGCTGGGCGGGCAGCCTCTCTGAGACTCGCTATTCGGAGCTCTGCACGGAGGCCGCCGCGGCTTGGCTCGAAGCGCTCTTCTCAGGCTCTCCGGATCCGTACGGAAGCCTGCCGCTCGGCGACGGTGCGCTGTTCGACCTGCGCGGCCGCGCCGGCCTCTAGCCGGCGGGCTCTAGCCGGCGGGCCTAGGGGCGCGGCTAAAGCTAGAGCCTGAAGAATTTCCTTAAGTCCGCTCCATGGAGCACCCGCGCGTTCACGTAGTAGAGCACGACGGCCAGGGGCGTGAGCGAGAGGGCCGTTATGAGCGACCAGCTTAGGTAAATTGCGTCCCTCAGGTGGAGGTCTATGACGGCCTCCACGGACAGAAGGAAGAGCGTAAAGGCCAAGAGGCAATGGGCCACGGTATCGAAGCCTTTGCTCTTGCTGAGCCTCAGCATGAGCAGGGTGAGGGTAAGCAGGCCCGCGGCGCTCAGGAGTATAGGCAGGCCCAGGCCTATGGACCAGGCGTTACCGCCGGCAAGCAGATCTATGACCACCAGGAAGGAGGCGAGCGACAGAGTGGCGCAGGCAACGATGCCGAGCGGCTTCTTCCACAGCCAGATTACGCCGGCCACCAATACCCAGGCGCAGCCTAAAGCGGCCGCGGCGAACAGGGACCAGCCCAGGCTGCCGTCCAGCAGGTCGGCCAGGACTATGGTGGCGGCCCCCAGGGCGAACGAGAACGATATGATTTCTATCGCGATGCGCCTGCGCTCACGGCCCGTAAGGTTATACTTGTTATCCGGGTCGATGATAAAATCCGGGTACGCGCGCGCCGTCCCCTGCCCGGGCTCTCCCAGCTCGGGCTCGCCCTGCCCGGGTTCGACCTCGGAGGCTTCGTCGGCGGCGCTGTCCTCCGACAGGCGGGGCACGGGCGTCGAGCAAAGCGGACAGCGCTCGGCGGAGCGGTCAAGCTCAACGCCGCATTTATAACAGTAAGCCATGGCGCTAGGCCTCCTTGTGGTTATTGAAACTCATATATCGTTAGACTCGATTTTCACCGGGATGCCGTCTTTGACGAGACGCCTGAAAAAGTGCCGTTCCACATCGCTACGCTCGCAGAGGCTCCCGAAGGTGATAGACAGCCCATCGCCGAAGCTGATTATGCCTACGGCCTGCTTTATTACCGGAGACGTATTAACCAGCACGTCTACGAAACGTATGCGCTTAGCTATGGCCTCAGGGAAGCGGATGGGACCGACATTGGACAACACGCTGGAGAACATGCGGTCGCCGAAGATACTGCTTAAGAAGCGCATGAATACGTTCTTTATCGGGAGGGGCAGGGCGCGTATGAAAATACTGCGGGCGGCCTCCACATTGCGCGTGACGATACGCAAAAGCTCGCCTTTAAAAAGCCCGAGCGCCATCTGGCTGCGCGTAGAGCGGATGATCTCGTCCAGGCTGAAGCTCTGCAGCCTCGTATCCAAGGTGGGCTCTAAGAATAGGCTAAAATTCCTCATGGTCCTGGACGGGAAGATCTTGCGCATGTCGGCGGGTATCTCTATACGCAATGGCAGGTTCCGGAAACGGCTTCGGCCGCCCCGCTCCTCTTCCTGCATATCCTGCAGCACGGAGAACAAGAGGGCGGTCAGGTACTCGGTCATGGTGGCGCTATGCGCCTTGCATACGGCCAGGAGGGCCGCCACGGACAGCCTGCCCGTGGTAACGCGCAAGTGGCCTTTGGGCAAGAGCCGCCCCGGCACGTGGTAGGCGGGTCCCTGGCGTATCGGTGCAGGCGTGCCAGGCTCGCTGTACGCGGCAAAGGAATCTTCCCACTCGTGGGGCTCCGGCGTGGACTTGGGATCCCATATGCCATCGGTATACGGTACGTCCACCCCCCTGAGCCTGAAGTACTCGCCGAGCAGGGTCTTAAAGAGTATGAATCCGCCGCCCCCGTCCGTTATGACATGGCTTACTTCAAGGGCGAGCCGGTCGTTGTAGGCGCGCACGCGATACAGATGAGCGCCGCGCCTGCCGGCCTCGGGCCTCTGCATGGGATAGGCCGAATCGACGATGGGCTTGAGGGGGAGCTCGTTCTTCTCAAAATAGAACCAGAAGAAGCCGCGCCGCAATTCCACGTGGTAATAGGGAAAACGCGGCGCTATATTACGCATGGCCTTGGCCAGAAGCTCGGCGTTCACCGGCCGGTCCAGGGTAGCCTGTATGCGGAAAAAGGCGGGCGAGCGTTCGGACATGGTGGGCGGGTAAATGACCGCCGCGTGGTCGAGGGCATACCAGGGAGGCATGACGGGGGGCTTTTTTGCTTTGGATGCGCGAGGCCGTATGCTCATAAGAGTGCTATTGTATAAGGTGTGCGGCGCTTATGCCAGTCTCCAGCGCTCAATAAGGGTTTTTCGCCGGCCGCGGAGCCGTTTTTTGATAAAGCGACATCTGCTTTAGTTAATTAGGCAAATTTGGATTATACTTAGCTAGATAAAACTGCTTGATAGTCCTAGGTCGAAAGGCGGAATATATGGAGATAAAACGTTACGCGAACCTGTTCATATTCTTCGCGCTCTGCGGGTCGCTCGCGGCCGCAGTGCCCGTTACCGTGGCCTTCGTGGACGGCTCGGCCCAGCTGCAGAGCGGCTCAACGTGGAAAAACCTGGATTTCGGCGATAAATTCGACTCCGCGCAAACGGTACGGCTCGGGCCGAAAGCCATACTCGAGCTTACGGTACAGGGCGGCTCCGTCGTCGTCATAAGCAACGCGGGCAATTACGTGGTGGACGGCCTCTTAAAGCCGCGTCAGGAAGCTAGCGCTGTGGCCAATGTCGCGTCCAAGCTTGAGAAGCTCGCCCGCGGCTCGGGGCAGGGGGAAAGCACGGTAGCCGGCGTGCGGGGCTCCGCCGTGGACGCCAGCTCGCTCATGTGGGCGGGCGCGGGCGTAGAGGCCGAAGCGGCCTT
>JBGSKZ010000585.1:0-1047 GCA_041741035.1 Treponematales bacterium | reverse complement strand
GCCGCCAGTATGAGGAGCCCGCCCATGGTGGGGGTGCCCGTCTTTACCAGGTGGCTCTCGGGGCCGTCCAGGCGCACGGACTGGCCGAACTTAATTTCCCTCAGCTTGGCTATGATGACGGGGCCGAAGAGGAAGGCTATGAGCAGGGCGCTCACCGCCGCGTAGGCGGAACGGAAGGTAAGGTAACGGAAGACGTTCAAGGGGGTAAAATACTTTACCAGTGGATACAGCCACTCAAGAAACATGGGTCCCTCCGAAATCCTTGATTACGTCCAAGAGGCGCTCGAGGGCCATGGATCTGCTGGCCTTAAGGAGCACCGTATCGCCTTCGCGAAGCTCGCGGCGGAAAGCGGCCGCTAAGTCGTCAAAATCGGCGAAGTGGCGGAGAGCCCCGGAAAACGGCGCTTCCTTGGCCGCCTCATAGGCGGCGAACGCCTCTTCGCCGTAGAAAAAGAGGCAGTCCGCCTTGGAACGCGCCGCCTGCCCGCCCAGTCTGCGGTGCGCTTCGGGGCTCTCGTCGCCCAGCTCCTTCATGGAACCCAGCACATATATGCGCCTGCCGGCCAATTCGGCATCGTCGCAAAAGGTGAGCGCGGCGAGCATGCTTTCCGCGTTGGCGTTATAGCAGTCGTTTACGACGCTCACGCTTCCGCGCAGGAATTCGGAGCGGCCGGACAGGGGCCGTATAGCCTCCAAGCCGGCCTTAACGTCCGCTGCGCTTGCGCCATGGAGCGAGGCGGCCTGAATGGCGGCCTGGGCGTTCATAAGGTTATGGGCGCCTGGGAGGGCCAGGCGGCAGGAGAGGCCGCCATAGCTGAGTTCCCAGCCCTCAAGGCCAAGGCTGCGGGCGCCCCCGAAGCCCCCCTGCGAGCGCGGGCCGAAGCATAGCCCGCGACCGCGCACATCGCTTAGGAGATAGTCGCGGAAGTCATCGTCCTCGGGCACTATGAGGGTCTGCGCGCCATTAAAGCGCGAGCTGATTTTTTTCTTTTCGGCGGCTATGCCCTGGCGCGTGCCGCCGAGCATGCCTATATGGGCGCTGCCTAT
>JBGSKZ010000584.1:0-5403 GCA_041741035.1 Treponematales bacterium | reverse complement strand
CAGGGAGAGCGTGCGCTTCCCCGCCGGCAGCGAGGCGACCGTGAAGGAAAAAGCGCCGTCGCTCTCTATGCTCGTCGCGGAGCCGCCGTCCAGCCGCCATTCTACCGCCGCCACGCCGTCGTCGTCCCGAGCCGCTCCGTGCACCCGGAGGGCCCCCTCTATGCGGTCGCCGGCAAGTGGCCTGGCTATGCTCAGCCGAGGTATATCCGCCTTCGCGTCTATCGCGTATGCCTGATCCAGGACGCTGCGGTTGCCGGAAATATCCTCGGCGATAAAGCGAAGGCTCAGCTTGCCGCCTTGGGCCGGCGCCGCGAATTCAACGGAAAAGTAGGGATTGCCGGGAACGAGCTCAATCTTGCCGCTCTCCTTGCCGTAAGTCCAGGCCACGGAGCGTAAGCCCACCGTATCGAAAGCCCTCCCCGTGACGCGGAAACGCCCGTTTACCGTATCGGCCGGCAAGGGGCTGAGTATGCTCAACTCAGGCTTGGTGTTATCGACGAAAAACAGGAATATGGAGACGCCTTCGGATCCCAGCTTATCCACGCTCCTGAACCAGAGCACGGCGGGGCCGTCTTCCATCTTGGCGGTATCGATAGCCAGGTTAAAGGAGGCGGCCGTCTTGCTCTTGTCGAGCTTGTACTTGAGCTTATTCCAGGTAGCCCCTTCGTCCAGGGAATAGGCGAGCGAGCCGAGCCCATTCGCGTCAAAGAGCTCTCCGCCCAAGGCGAGGCGGCCCGATACGAGGGTTCCGAAAGGCGGCGAGCCCACCGTGGCGGCGGGCTTGGTCCTATCCAGGTGAAAGCGGACCAGGTCCGCCGGCCCTTGCGCGCCGTTCAAGTCCACGGCGCGGGCGCTTAGGGCATGGAGTCCGTCCTCCATACTCGCGGTGGATAGGTAATAGGACCAGTATTCCCCACCTTCCGCCCGCAGCCATGGTCCGTCGTCGACGCTCAGCTCAACGTACTGCACCGCGTCGTCGTCCTTGCTCGTTCCCACGATGTTCAAGTCAGCGCCTATGCGCAGGTAAGGCACGGGGTGGGCTATGCGCGTCAGGGGCAAATCGGAAGCGGGGTCGATTACTATATTGAACGGCGCGCCTAATGCTACGTTGCCGGCGGTATCGCGCGCGCGGACGATGATATTGTAGGTGCCGGGCTTATAGCCGGAGAGGTCTAGCTCCTGCCGCCAATTTTCCAGGCCTTCCGCACGCAGGTAGCCCTCGGAGGAAGCGGCCGCGCCGGCCGGTTCAGGAGCATCCTGCCCGGGAGACGGGGGGCTCGCCGCGGCATCGGCAGCCTCCTGGCCGTATGCCGAGAAAAAGGGAAGAGCCACGATGAGAAGTATAGATAAAGCCTGTCGCGTGCGCATGGATATCCCCCCGTATAAGTATCGGCTTTAGTAGCTATACAACTATATATATCATTTCGACATTTTTATCCCACATATTTCTCCAATAACGCTATCCATAGAAAATTGCACGAGATGCAAAATATCGCTATACTGATCGGAATACGAAACAAGCCGCGAAACCCTATCGTGAGAGGAAGCTATGCTCCAAACGACCAGCTTTGAAATTCCGGTACTCGGCCCCTGCTCAATACCATCGCCCCTCATTTTTTCCCGTACGCTGGGCGACGCCATGGCCAATTACGTGGCCGACGGGGATAAAATTCAAACCGGCTCGAGCCTTGGGGGCAAGGCCTGCGCGCCGCTCATGCTGGAGAAGGCGGGCCCTCGCGAACGGCTCTATTTCAACCCCGCGCACGTGCGCGCCGGCATCGTTACCTGCGGCGGCCTCTGCCCGGGCCTGAACGACGTCATTCGCGCCTTGGTCCGCTGCCTATGGAACCGCTACGGGGTGCGGCGCATAGCCGGCATACGTTACGGCTACAAGGGGCTTATACCCGAATACGCCCTGCCGATAAAAGAGCTTGATCCGGATATAGTCGATGACATCCATAAGATAGGCGGCAGCATACTGGGCACCTCGCGCGGCGGCGGCGAACGCACGGTGGAGATCGTCGACGCCATCGAGCGCCTGAACTTGACGGTGCTCTTTACCATAGGCGGGGACGGGACGCAGAAAGGCGCGCTGGCCATAGCCGACGAGCTCGAGAAGCGCAAGCTGAAGGTGGCCATCGTAGGCATACCCAAGACCATAGACAACGACCTGCTCTACGTGGACCGTTCTTTCGGCTTCGAGACCGCCGTGGACAAGGCCACCGAAGCGGTTACCGCGGCCCACGCCGAAGCCCATTCTTCGATCAACGGCATAGGCTTAGTCAAGCTCATGGGCAGGGATTCGGGCTTCATAGCCGTGCACACGGCCCTGGCCACGCATGAGGCGAATTTCGTGCTCATACCCGAGGTACCTTTCCAGCTTGAAGGCGCTAACGGCCTCCTTGCCCATCTGGGGAAGCG
The DNA here is from genome assembly GCA_041741035.1 of Treponematales bacterium. Taxonomy (GTDB): domain Bacteria; phylum Spirochaetota; class Spirochaetia; order Treponematales; family UBA12059; genus UBA5200. The sequence continues at coordinate 2,982 of JBGSKZ010000584.1, read as the reverse complement.
GCTGGAGCGCAGGAACCACGCCGTTATCGTGGTGGCCGAAGGCGCCGGCCAGGAACTCCTGGAGGCCAAAGCGGGCGCGGACGCCTCGGGCAATAAGAAACTGGCCGACATCGGCGCCTTCTTGCGGGATGAGATCAAGGAGCACTTCGCCGGGCGCGGCATGGAAATCAACCTCAAGTACATAGATCCGAGCTATATAGTGCGGAGCTCGCCGGCCTGCCCCACCGACTCGGTGTATTGCGAGCGCCTGGGCACCAACGCGGTGCACGCGGCCATGGCGGGCAAGACCCGCGTGCTCCTAGGCATGGTGAATAATGAATTCGTGCATCTGCCCACGGCAGAGGCCGTTGCGTCCCGCAACAAGGTCGATCCCGAAGGGAGCCTGTACCGCGACGCCTTGGACGCCACGGGTCAGCCCTTGTCTCTCGTGAACTCGGAGGCTGCCCATGGTTAAGAAAAGCGTGCTGGTCATAGACGATTCCGACCTCTTCAGGGATTACTTTAAGACGAGGCTGGGCCGCGCCGGCCTCAAGGTCGATACCGCCATAAACGGCTTGGACGGCATAGCCAAGATGCGCAACGATCCGCCGGACCTCATCATCATGGACTACCACCTGAGCCGGAAAAGCTGCACGGAGGTGCTCGAGGAAAAGGCGCGCAATCCCAACACGGCCGCCATACCCGTCATACTCACCGCGCAGAAGATAGACAAGAGCAGGCTGCTCGAGCTCGTGCGCTTCAACATACGTAAGGTATTCATGAAGCCAATAAAGATGGATTCGTTCTTCCAGACCCTCGAGGAGATAACCGGCACGAGGGTGGACGTGGACACGACCCCCTGCATCATAGAGGCGCACGTCAACGACAACATCGTCTTTATAGAGATAGCGCGCGGCATAAACCGCGAGAAGGCCGATCTCTTGCAATTCAAGATACGCGAGCTCCTCGAGCTCTACGGCATACAGAAGCCACGCATCCTGCTCATGCTCGCCGATATGGAGCTATCCTTCGTAGACGGCCCCAACCTGGAATTCCTTCTCTCCGTCATAAGCGCTTCGGGCGCCAAGCCGCGCCATATAAAGATACTGTCGCGCTCGAGCTTCCTGCGGGACTTCGTGGCGGGGCGCCAAGAGTTCGCCGAGCTCGAGGTGGTATCCTCGCTCGACTACGCGCTTGAGGGCCTCGTGGCGGAGGCTACCCGCGCGGCGGACGCGCCGGAGGACAAAGCCTCGATCATTACCGACCGCATCCTGACGCCCCAGCGCTCGAGCGGCGGCATGGAATCGCTTACGCTCAACTTCGATACCGAAAAGACCCGCATAGCCATAGACTCCGATAAGGCTCGGGAATTGGGCAACGGCCTTGAGATAGCCGTCGTCGACGACGATTTCGTCATTCAAGAGCTCTTAAAGACCACCTTCGGCTCCATTCAGGCCACGGTTACCTGCTTTTCAAACGGCAGGACCTTTTTAGACGCGGTAAAGGGCCGGGTGTTCGATCTGGTATTCCTGGACCTGCGCATGCCCGAGCTGGACGGCTTCGGCGTATTGGCGGAACTGCACGCGCAGGACCTCGAGATGCCGATAATCGTGTTGTCCGCGGTTACCCAGCGCGAGGCCGTGGTCAAGGCGTTTCAGTCCGGCGTTAAGAGCTACCTTATCAAGCCGCTGAAGCCCGACCAGATATTGGTTAAGACCCTGGAAATCCTAAAAGCCAATTTCTAAAGCGTAGTACGGAGGATAGCGATGGCCTTGCCCGAGCGAATTTTCCAGGCCGCCTTCGAGCAGGCGAGCCAAGCGACGATAATCCTCAACGAGCAAGGCATACCCGCCCTTTGGAATCAGTCCTTCGAGGAGCTCTTCCTCGAGTTGGCCGGCTTCGTGCCGGACAAGCTGTCCGTGCCGCTCTTCGATTGGCTACAGGAGCGCGACTCCTTCCAGTACTCCTACTACGTGACCGAAATACTGCTGGGCCGGATGAAGGTGGCCCACGTGGAAAGCGGCGTGCGCAGCTCCACCGGCCGCAGGCTCTGGCTGCAGACCACGCTTTGCCCCCTGGCCACGCCCGGCCACGCGCACGCCGAGCGCTGGCTGTGGTGCGCCTTCCAGGACGTTACCGACCAGAAGCTCCGCGAGCGCGATCTGGTTTCGGCCAAGGAAGAGGCGGAGAAGGCCACCCTTACCAAGAGCCAGTTCCTGGCCAATATGAGCCATGAGATACGCACCCCCATACAGACCATTTTAGGCATGACCGAGCTCCTCGTCGATACGGCGCTGGACAAGGAGCAGATGGACTATATACGCACCGTGCGCTTCTCCGCCGACGTGCTCTTGGGCCTTATCAACGATATCCTGGATTTCTCCAAGATAGAGGCGGGCAAGCTTGACCTGGAAACCGCCGACTTCGACCTGCGGGACCTGTTACGCCTGTCCGTGGAGCTCATCATACTCGACGCCCACAAGAAAGAGCTGGAAGTGATACTGGATATCGACGAAGCGCTGCCGCGCGTAGTACGGGGAGACCCCGGAAGGCTCAGGCAGATCGTCGTAAACCTGTTCAAGAACGCGGTGAAGTTCACGCGCGCCGGCGAGATCGTCGTGGAGGCGCGCCTCCTGGAAAAGGACGACGGCCCCTTCCTGGCGGTAAACGTGCGCGACTCCGGAGCCGGCGTGCAGGAGAGCCTTAAGGCGAAGCTCTTCACCCCCTTTACCCAAGGATCAGCGGGCGTGATGGCCCAAGGAGGCACGGGCTTAGGGCTCGCCATATCGCGCTTCCTCGTAGGCCTCATGGGAGGCGCTATCTGGTACGAGCCCAATCAGCCGCGAGGCGCAGTCTTCGGCTTCGAGATTCCGCTCCGGTCCGCCGACTACAGCCTGCCGCCGCACGTACGGCACATGCCCTACCCCGCCCGCGTCCTCATCGTGGACGACCATGGCTTAGCCCTCTCGCACAGCCTCCGCGTGGCCTCGGGCTTCGGCCTCC
>JBGSKZ010000583.1:0-2096 GCA_041741035.1 Treponematales bacterium | reverse complement strand
GCCTCCCAGGCGTCCGCGCCTATCCTGCGGCAAGCGTCCGCGCCCCTCGTCATAGAAGAGCCCTTCCCCGACCGGGTAATGGCGCTGTATAGGCGCGGCATGTCCACCGAGCTGATAGCCTCCCAACTCAGCGCCCACCTGTCCGAAGTGGAAATAGTGGTGGCGATGGAAGAGGGGCGTTCGAGGCGCTCGGGTAACGCGTGACATGAAGCGCATGGTCGGCATCGATTTCGGCACGACGAACAGCCTCTGCGCGTGGATGGACGGCGACCAGCCCCTCATCATACCGAACGACCGGGGCGAGCGCTCGACCCCATCCGCCTTATCGCGCAGCGACTCGGGCGAACTGCTCGTAGGCGCGTCGGCGAAGAACCAGGCCCTGGCCGATCCGCCTTCCTCCCTGCTCGGGGTGAAGCGCTTATTGGGTAAGCAGCGTACCGTACGCCTGGGAGCCCAGGACTATGAGCCTGAGGACCTGGCGGCGGCGGTACTGCGCAAGCTCAAGCTTGACGCGGAGCGCTTCCTGGGCTTCGAGCTTACGGAAGCGGTAATTACCGTACCGGCCCGTTTTTCTGACCCCCAGAGGCGAGCCGTGCGAGAAGCGGCGAACCGCGCGGGATTAAAGCTCAGGCGCATCATGAACGAGCCGACGGCGGCCGCCCTTGCCCGGGCCTGGGCGGTGCAGGGCGAAAGCGACGAGCGCCTCGTGCTGGTGTACGATTACGGCGGCGGCACCTTCGACGCCACCGTGCTGCGCGCCAAGGGCGCGCAATGCAGGGTGCTTTCCTCCGAGGGCGACGATAGCCTGGGCGGCATGGACCTCGACGCGGCGCTCTACGGCGACATCGCCCTGCGCTTCAAGCGCGAGTTCTCCATAGACCCGGCCGGAGACCCCTATTTAGGCAGGCTGCTCCTGGATCTCTGCGAAAAAGCCAAGATAGAGCTCTCCTCCCGCCCCGAGGCCATTATCGCCGTGCCTTTCCTGCGGGGGCCGGGCGGCGTGCAGCACCCTTCACTGCGCATCCTTCGAGAACGCTTCGAAGAGCTCGCGCAGCCCTACATAGAGCGCAGCATGGCGCTCGTGCGCAAGGTCCTCGGCTCGTCGGGCTCCGATCCCCGCGGCATCGACGCACTCGTGCTCTCCGGCGGGTCATCGCGCATACCCCTCGTGTCGCGCCTGCTTGAGGAGCTTACCGGCCGGCGCGCCGATCCGCGGGTGAACCCCGAGGAGATCGTGGCGCAAGGCGCGGCCATCGAGGCGGCCCGGCTTGACGGATCCCTGCCTTCGGCTTTCCCGGGCTTCGAATTCACCGACCTCTGCTCGCGCACCTTCGGCCTGGAGATAGACGGCGGCGGCTTCGTGCCCCTCATCAAGAAAGACGAGCCCCTGCCATCGCTCGGCCAGCGGGTTTTCACCACGGTCGAGGATTATCAAAAGTCGGTGGAAATGCACGTGCTACAGCTCGACGACGATACCGGCGGCGGACGCGTATCGGTAGGCCGCTTCCTCTTGCCCGGCATACGGGCGGCCAAGCGGGGCGAGCCGCGCATACTGGTAGAATTCTCACTGGACGAAGGCGATATGCTCAAGGTGCGGGCCAAGGACCTGGATAGCGGCGCCGAGCAGGCGGTGAGCTTTTTCGACGGGCGGGAGAACATGCTCAGCCCCGTGGAAAAGGCGCTCTGGCTAGCCGAACGCGCCCGGCGCGAGGCCGAGGGAACCCAACTCGACAGCGCGCTCCTGGCAGAACTCGACGAGCTCTGCTCTCTCGCTTCGGAATGCTCACGTACGGCCGATAATGAAAAGGCCGGGCACTGCGCCGTGCTACTGGAAGGCCTCCTTTCCGAGCTGGCCGCGCGTTCCGGCCGGAGGATCATGGCATGAGCGAACGCTCGAATTATGTGGCGCTTGGCCTTGAGCCCGGCGTGCCGTCCGCGGAAATAAAGCGCGCGTACCGGAATCTATCGCTTAAATTCCATCCCGACGCTTCGCGCGATCCCGACACGGCCAATCGCTTCGCCCGGGTGGTGCGCGCCTACAAGACGCTCTGCGCCCTGCCAGAGCCGCCCCTGGGCGAGCGCCCCTTCGTAGCGGG
>JBGSKZ010000582.1:0-3431 GCA_041741035.1 Treponematales bacterium | reverse complement strand
GCCATCGGCCGGCCAGGCCAAGGGCCAGGAGCGCCCCGAAGAGCAGCAGGGCGTGCAGAAGGTCGCCGAGGCGCGGCCTGTGCAAGCCGAATTCAGGTAAAGGGGCCGTTAAGCCGATAATGATTACGAGAAATAGCGCTTGCGACAGCGATTGCAAGGCCCCCGCCCCCAGCCGCGCCGCCGCCTCCGCCGGCGGAGAGCCCGGCGCGAACTGCGGCAAAAGATAGGCGAGGCTAACGGCAAGGGGCACAAAGGCGCTTCGCGCCGGCCCGGCGTTTACAGGTTCCATCATGGTGCTATAAAGACTATACTAGGTAAGGATCTATGTTAGCCATACTGCTCGTCGTCGTGATTATCCTACTCCTCGTGTCGCTGACCATGCTTATGCGCGGCGATAGGCGTTTTTCGCCGCTGGAGTACTATGCCCGCGGCAAGGAGCTCGGCTTTTCCTTTGGCGAGGCTAAACTCATCAAGGATACCGCCATACTGGCGAAGCTTGGCGACCCCACCGCGGTATTCTGGTCCATACGCGAGCTCGACGCCTGTATACGGGCTTTCACTCGCCGCTTTAAGGCCGAAGGCAAGGAACGCGAGCGCGGCACGATCAAGTTTATGGAGAAGCTCTATGAATTCCGCAAGAAGCTCGAGTTTGACCAGCCTAAATACCACCTCGGGATACGCAGTTCGCGGGCCATACGCTCCAATCAGCGCATACGCATCCTGGTGCAGGGCCTAGGCGTCTATAATTCCACGGTCATCGACTCCAACGACCGCTATCTCGTGGTGTCCTATCCCGTAGGCGGCAAGGTTCCGCCCGGCTTCCAATGGAAGGGCATACGGGTTTCCGTGTACTTCTGGCGGCAGGAGGACGCGGGCTACGTTTTCGACAGCTACGTGCTCGAAGACCTGCGCATACGTAACATACCAGTGCTGCAGATAGGCCATTCCGAATCGCTCCTGCGTACGCAGAAACGCAAGTCGCTGCGGCTCCGCTCCCGCGTACCTGCCTTTCTTTACCTCCTTAAGCGCCTCGAAGGCGCTTATGAAAAGCCCGAGCGCGTGCCCGGCATGAAATGCGTGCTGCAGGATTTATCCGAGGATGGCGTGGCGGTGCTCATAGGCGGCAAGGCCCGCGTAGGCCTGCTCGTAAAGACGCAATTCTTCTTCGGCGACGAACAGGTGGTCATGAGCGGCACGGTGCGATCCCTAGAGTATGACGCGGAAAAAAACCAGTCGGTGCTCCATGTCGAGGCGGTCCCGCCCAGCCCGCGCATGCGTAACCTTATCCGCGCCCAGGTGTATAATGTACAGCCGGGACCCGTGGACGACGTGCTGCCCGAACTGGACGGCAGGGCGTTCTCGGGATAGACTGGACTTACGGGGGAATGATGCGAAAAATATGGGTGCTGAGCGCGGTTCTGCTCCTCGCCGCCTTCGCTGGCGCGGCGGCGCAGGACGCCAACGAACTTATCGATACCTATAGGCGCAATTTCGCGCGATCCTCGCTAGGCACTAAGTTGGAATTGCTCAAAGAGGCCGCGGCCTACGAAGGCGCGAACCTAGGACCGCTCTACGATACGGCCATACAGTTCGTGTTGAGCAACGCCAGCCTGATCGGCAGCGACATGCTTATCCGCGATATAGCGGTCATTTCGGTCACCATGCTCAGGAAGACCGCCTACGCCCCGGCCGCCGATAATCTCTGGAGCCTGTTCAGGGCTTTCTCCGAGAATACCATACGGGTGCCCATACTCATGGCCCTCGCGGATATCGCCAAGGGGAACCCATCAATACTACTCGAGCTTAATTCCTTCGTGGATTCCCAAGTGTCGCTCTTTAAATCGGGCCTTCAGCCCGACCTTCCCGTCCTCGACGCGTCCGTGTACGCTCTTGGCAGGCTCGGCGACGAATCGAGCTTTCCCTTCCTGTTCGCCGTGTACGTGGCCAACATAAACAAAGCCGTAAGCGAGCGCGCCTCCGTGGCCATGGCCTCGCTTAAGGGCGATTACGCGTCCTTCCTGTCCGCGGTGGTACGGCGCAACAGCCCCGCCGAGAAACTCGCCGCGCTTAAGGCGGGCATCAAGTCCGACGCCCTGCCCGACGAGAAGCGTGGCGAGCTGGCGGAAGCGGCCTTGTCGGTGGGCGTAGCCATGCAGAGCCCCTCGCCGAACGACCAGCTCCTCATCACCGAACTGCGCACCCTGGCCGCCAGCGAGCTGACCAGGCTCAAATGGCAGAAAGCGTCGGCGCTCGCTGTACGGCATTTTTACGATTTCCAGCTGCAATACAACCGCGGCCAGGTATCCAAATCCAACTTCCTCGAGTCTATAGCCCTGCTCGGCGCCATGGGCACGCCCGAGGCCTCGCAGGCGCTCTCCCTCTTCCTGCAGCTCGTCAACACCGAAACCGAGCAGGGCAAGAGCTACGATGAGCAGATTACCCTGGCGGTAGTCAATAACCTGGGCGAGCTCGGCGATAAAAACGCCTTCGATTACCTTCTGTATATTGGCTATCTCCAGTATCCCGAGTCGGTAAAACGCGCCGCCCGGGACGCCCTGCAAAAGCTCCGCTGGTAACGCGCTTAGTATACGGGAGCCTCCCGCAAGCAAAAACCGCCCCTCTACCGTATACGCACCGTGGATACTCCCGCGATCAAACCAGCCGTGCCGGCCGTCTTTATCGCCTCCTCCTCGCTGCCCGGCCTCTGCCTAGCCTATAGCGCCGGCGCGCAGCGCCTGCTCTACGGCCTCTCGGGCCTGTGTCTCCTCGGAGCGTTGAGCGTAGCGCCCCTCTCGCTGCAATTTTATCGCTCCGCCTCCGCTCCCGGGCTGCGGGAGGCGCGGGCGAGGGCGCGAATCCGCTATCGCAAGGCCCTGACTATACTCATCTCCTGCTCCCTGGGCTTGGCGCTGGGAGCCTTTGGCTCGCTCAGGATGGAATGGAGCTCTATGGCTGGAGCGGGCTTCAGCCCTGAAGGCTCGGCGGCTATCGTCGGGATAGAGGGCAGGCTCCGGGGCGACGGCCGCCTTAGCGCGAAGGGCTACCGGCTCTATGAGCTGGCCCTCGCTTACGTATACGCGGAGGATGGCGCACGGGTATCGTGCAGCGGCGCGCTGCAGGTGTACGCGCGCGGCGGCAGGGCCCTGCCCCGCGGCTCCGTGCTGCGCATTAAGACGGGGAACATTTCAGCCGCCGAGCTCGGTTTGGCGCCGGCGCGGGGGTCGGAAGGACGGGCGCCGCTCTTTGCCGGCGCCGGCGACGTAGGGCTCGTGCGTAGCGCTCCGGCTCTTGAGCTCTTCCGCTTCGGCCTTCGGCAGTCGCTCCTGGAGTCCTTTAAGCGAGCGGGCGGAAGGGCGGGACCTCTGCTCGAGGCGCTTATCGTCGGCGTGCGCGACGATTTGGACGCTGAGCTTGGCCAGGCATTCAGGGAC
>JBGSKZ010000581.1:0-14975 GCA_041741035.1 Treponematales bacterium | reverse complement strand
CGGCGCGCGCGTAGCGGCCTGCCGCGCCGCCCCCGTCCAGGTCCGTGGGGGATAATTCGACGAGCAGCTCCGGCTTAGACTCGGCGATGGCCAGGATGGCGTCGGCGCGGTATTCGCCCTGGAAACGGCTGCCGAGCGCGGACAGCCGCTGGCCCGTAGCCTTGGCGGCGGCTATGATGTCGAGCTCTTCGCCCGTGAAGCCGGCCGTCCTGATGAGGGCGCCCGAAGAGTCGGCGATTCCCGCCACTATGCAGGCGGGGGAGCTTTTTTCCTTGAGCAGGGCAAGCATGGCGCGGCCCACATGGCCTAAGCCCGATATGAAGATGCGCGGCGTGTCCATCGCTGTACTCCTATGTTGGGTTCCCAAGCGCCTCTACGGGCGGCCTATAGGCGGCAGCGCCTCAAGGTCGTACGGGGTTTCCTGGTATACGCAGTAGTTAAGCCAGTTGGCGTATAGCAGGTGGGCGTGGGCCTTCCAGCGCATACGCGGCTCTTTGGCGGGGTCGTCGCCCGGATAGTAGTTGCGGGGCGGCTGGATGGGAAGCCCCTTGGCCTTATCGCGCTCGTATTCCGCCTTGAGCGTATCGCGGTCGTATTCGGGGTGGCCCGTAACGAAGACGAGCCTGTCGTCCTCGCTGGCCGCGAGGTAGGCGCCGGCCTCGTCGGAACTGGCCAGGAGCCGCAGCCCCGGCGTTCGCGCTATGGCCGCGGCGTCCACGGTCGTGTGGCGCGAATGCGGGGCGAGGAAGCCGTCCTCGAAGCCCCGTACCAGCGGCGCTGAGGGGTCGAGCAGGCTATGTTCGTACACGCCGAACATCTTGCCCGGCAGCGGGCTCTTGTTTATGCCGAAGTGATGGTAGAGGCCGGCCTGAGCGCCCCAGCATATATGCAGGGTGGACCATACCCCGGTCTTGGACCAATCCATGAGCCGCACGAGTTCGGGCCAGTAGTCCACCTCCTCGAAGGGCAGGGTCTCCACGGGAGCGCCGGTTATGATAAGCCCGTCGAAGCGCTCGCCGAGTATATCGTCGAGAGGCTCGTAAAAGGCGTCGAGGTGCTCGCTCGGCGTATTCTTGGAATCGTGGCTGGCCATGCGTATGAGGCGCACGTCCACCTGGATGGGGGTATTGGACAGCAGGCGGAGTATCTGCAGCTCGGTGACGAGCTTGGTGGGCATGAGATTGAGCACCGCTATGCGCAGGGCGCGTATATCCTGGCCGAGCGCCCGGCTCTTGTTCATGACGAAGATGTTTTCGTTTTCCAGCTCCCGGGCGGCGGGCAGCTCATCGGGTATGCGTACGGGCATGCGTGCCATTCCTCCATAGCCTGCTACGCGGCAAAACCGCCCTCGGCCTTGACGCTGCCGGGCGGCTCATGCATTATTGTAGCGAGGCTATACTGCCCTATAGGGCGTAAGAGCGCAAGCTCTTAAGGCAGGAAAGAGGCGCCATGACCCGGAACGCGACGATGATGCTTTTCGCATGCGGCATGACCCGGCCCTGCCGGCGCTATGGCGCGCGTTGCCGCGACCATCGCTAGCGGGGCACTCCGGGAAGGGCGCCAAGGGCGCCCGGTTTCCTTCTTCTTACCCGCGAGCCCTCCATGAATACCAAGCCCAGTTTCGATACCTCGGCCATACACGCCGGCCAAAGCCCCGACCCCGTAACCCAGGCGCGGGCCGTACCGCTCTACCGCAGCAGCTCCTTCACCTTTAAGAGCGTGGAACACGCGGCCAGGCTCTTCGCCCTGCAGGAAGCGGGCAACATATACAGCCGCCTGGGCAATCCCACCAACGAGGTGCTCGAGGCGCGCGTGAGCGAGCTGGAAGGCGCGGCGGCCTCCGTGGCCTTCGCCTCGGGCACTGCCGCGGTCTTCGCAGCCATCAGCGCCATAGCCAAGGCGGGCGACGAAATCGTGTCCGCCTCGAACCTCTATGGCGGCACGTATACCATGTTCGACGCCATACTGCCCGATTACGGCATACGCACGCGCTTCGCCGACATAAGGGACCCTTCCAGCTTCGAGAAGGCCATAGGACCGGCCACCAAGCTTATCTACGCGGAGAGCATAGGCAACCCCGCCCTGGACCTAGCCGACCTGCCGGCCCTGGCGGCCATAGCGAAAAAGCACCACCTGCCCCTGGTAGTGGACGGTACCTTCACCACGCCCTACCTGCTCAAGACCCTGGAGCACGGGGCCGATATCGTCATCAATTCCCTTACCAAGTGGATGGGCGGCCACGGCACGGCCATAGGCGGCATCGTGAGCGACGCCGGGCGCTTCGACTGGTCCGACCCCAAGTTCGAGCTTTTTAACCGCCCGGACCCCAGCTACCACGGCCTGCGCTGGTCCAAAGACCTGCCGGGCGACCTGGCGCTCGTTCCCTTCGCGCTGCGCCTGCGCACCGTGCCACTGCGTAATCTGGGAGCCTGCCTGGCCCCCGACAACGCGTGGCTCTTCCTGCAGGGGCTCGAGACCCTGCACCTGCGCATGCCCAGGCACTGCGAAAACGCGCTCGCCGTCGCCCGCTTCCTGAAGAAGCACGCCAAGGTGGCCTGGGTGCGCTATCCGGGCCTGGAGGGCGACCCCTCGTACGCGCTATCGCGGAGCCTGCTGCCGCGCGGCTGCGGCGGCATGGTCGTATTCGGCGCCAAGGGTGGCAGGGACGGCGGCGCCCGCTTCATAGACTCCCTTAAGCTTTTTTCCCATCTGGCCAACGTAGGCGACGCGAAAAGCCTGGCCCTGCACCCCGCCAGCACTTCCCACTCGCAGCTTTCCGACGAGCAGCAGCTGAAAGGCGGCCTGTCCCCCGACCTCGTACGGCTGTCCATAGGCCTCGAGGGCCAAGAGGACATACTCGCCGACCTGGACCAGGCGCTCGGCGCGTCATAAGGCGCGGGGGCCGGGCGGCGGCGCTCCTCCCGGCCCCTGTTTATTCTTCGGGCTCTTTGCTATAGTGGCCCCGACCCCACGAGGAGGCCTCCCCGCCATGAAGAACGTCGTCATAGTCGGCAACATAGCCGACAACCCGTTCGTCGAAGACATAGCCCAGCATATGTCCCAGCGCATCGATTATTCCGACATGATTTCCCTGAAGACCTTCGTGAACTCGGAATTCTGCCCGCGCTTCATTCTGGACGAGGACAATTGGGACAACGTGGGTCGGAAGCTCGAGGGCAAGCAGATACTGCTCGTAAGCACCTCCCAAAACGACATATCGCGCAACGACCTGGCCTTCCGCAACTGCCTCATAGCGCGGGCGGCCAAGGATAACGGCGCGGAGAAGGTGACCCTGCTCGAGCCCGACCTGTACTTCAGCGCCCAGGACCGCGGCCCCCGGCCCGAGCATGGGATGATGGGCTATAAGCGCGACGCCTCCGACTTTAAGAAATTCGACGGCCAGCCCTTCTCGGCCCGGCTCTATGCCGACCTCCTCAAGGCCTCCGGCGTGGACGAGGTGTTCACCATACATAACCATTCGGCCTCGGTTAAGAATATCTTCCTCGATCGCTTCGCGGGCAACTTCCACAACCTGCAGCCGGCGGACGTGTACGCCGAATACCTGGTGGGCTCGGATATAGTCAACGAGCAGAGCCTAGTCCTCTGCGCCCCGGACAAGGGCGCCCTACCCTTCGTGCGCGAGGTGCACGCCGAGCTTCAGAACCCCTCCATACCGATACTGGTCATAGACAAGGAGCGCGCGGACGAGCGCTCGGTAAGCATGAAGATAAGCGATAAATCCGATATAGGCCTGGACGAGCTCGCGGGCAAGGATATCGTGGTCATAGACGATATGGTGCGCACGGGAAGCACCATCGTTAAGGCTTGCTCGCTCATCAAGACCGGCGCGCCGAGGAAGATAGTCTTCCTCGTCACCCATTTCTATACGAGCCAGGAAGGCCGCGAAAAGCTCAACAACCCGGTCATAGACGAGATCGTGGTAAGCAACACCATACCCCAGATTCTCAACCGCGACATGCAGGGCCGCCTGCGCAAGAAAATGGTGGTGCTCCGCATATCGCGCTGGATAGCCAGGCATTTGGGCCAGAACATCGGCACGAAGACCCTGGCGGTAAAGCCGCCCTACTACATAGAGGATATGTCGTCCAAGAACCCGCGCTGGAAGGGCGCTCTCGGTCCCCTCTTCAACGCCTAGGGCTTAAGCCGGCGGCCGCCGCCGATACTTAAGCGACCGCTATCACTCATCGGGCGGCGGCGCCGTCAATGAGGCCGCCGCCGGCTATCGAGCGCTTCCGCCGGCGGCCTTGGCCCGCTCCAGCGCGTACTCCACCGCGTGATAGGCGCCGTCGTAAAAACCGGCCGCCTTGTTGCGCAGTATATTACCGCAATACAGCTTGATAAGGTCGTCATCCTCTATGAGCAGGCGCAGGGCCTGGCGCAGGCTGGCGTCCGAGGCGGTCTCCAGGGTACCGTCTCCAATCTCCGAGCCGTGTATGGCGCCCCAGGCTTCGTGCTTGCCCACCCGCTGAATAAAGAGCTTGGGCACGGGATAGAAGGCGAGCTCCGAAGGCTTGGTGATCATGATATCCGCGGCGCGCATCAATACGTTGGTAGCGTACACGGCTGCGAAGAACGAGTCGTGCAAGAATACGTGCACGCCCTTCACGTCGCTTTCCAGCGCCGCCTGGGCGAAGGCCTTGGTCTCGTACCAGTCGCCGTGCATCGTGTAGGCCAGGCCTATCTCGTCGAAGGACGCCTTGAGCTCGGCCCAGCGCCCCGCGTGGTCGCCCATATTCACGAAGAGCGCCAGCTTGCCGTCTTCTATGGCGGACTTGCACGCGCTGGCTATATTGGCGAAGCGGCGGGCCTGCGCGCCCGCGCCGCCCATGGTCAGGAGGAAACGCCGCGTGCGCCCGTCCCGCAGGCGCTTCAGGCGCTGGTCGCAGTCGGCGTCTATGCCGCTGACTATCTCATGGTCCACGAAGTGCCCCGCGTAGCGTATATCCTCTTTGGGCAGGGCAAAGTGCAGTTCCTCGCCGCCGCCCATGTCGCGCAGCGTGCGATAGCCCATATAGGCCGACGAGGTCTGCACGGCGTGCCCCGCCCCTTCGACCAGGTGGAAGGCCAGGGGATAATTGTCGGGCACGATGGCCACCACGCCCTTGAGGCCGGCCCTGAGCGCGGCCTGGCCCGTCCACGGGTGCGTGGATATGAAGGGCATGTCCGCGGGTATGTCGGCCAGAAGGGGGGCGAAGAGCCTGGACAGCGACCGGTCTCGCGCCGTGTAGCTCAGGCGCTTGGCCAGGTCGGAGGTTACCTTCTCCCATATATATTTATCGAAGAGCTTGGAGCGCTGGGACAGCCTGGAGCCGATATTGTACAGGTCTTCCAGGTAACGTATGGTCTTGCTGGCGGCGCTACCGGGAAAGGACATAAGGTCCAGCCAGTAAGGCTTCAGGCCAGCGTGCTTGGCCGCCGAGGCTATGGACAGCCCCATGCGGTAATGGCCGAAGCCCATGCGTATCGTGCCTATGGTTATGCCATGGACCGGGTCTATGCCTTCGCTTATCTGGCCCGGCTCGGCCGCGGCGGCGTCTTCCAGCTTGCGTATGCCGAATTCCTCGAAAGCCTGCCCCATGGGCAAGGCCGCGAGCTTTGGCGAGCGCGTGGGGTCGAAGGAGAAGCGCCTGGCCATGCGCCGGTAACTGCGCTCGGCCGAGCGTATGGCTGACGCGGGTATCTTATTTCCGTAAATAGTCGATTCAAGCATGGCGGCCTCCCTTGTTCCAGATAAGCATAAGGGAAGCCGCCCGCCATTTTCCAGTGAAATCAGCCGCCGGCCTTGGATTCCGTGCCTAAATACGCCGCCCTCACGGCCGGATCCGCCTTTACGTCCTTGGCCTTGCCTTCCTTTACTATCTTGCCCTGCTCAAGCACATAAGCGCGGTCGGCCACGTCCAAGGCCTTATACGCGTTCTGCTCGACGAGCAGTATGGTCTTGCCCAGGCGGCGGAACTCCTCGATGATATCGAAGACCGTCTGCACGAGCAGGGGCGCCAGGCCCAGGGAAGGTTCGTCCATGAGGATAAGGTCGCCGTTGGTCATGAGCGCGCGGCCCATGGCCAGCATCTGCTGCTCGCCGCCCGACAGGGTGCCCGCGCTCTGGCGCACCCGCTCCTTAAGACGCGGGAAGAGCAGGTATACGCGCTCCAAGTCTTTGGCCATGGCCGCCTTGTCGTTGCGAAGGTAGGCGCCCATGTGAAGGTTGTCCTCCACCGTAAGGTTGGCGAATATGAGCCGCCCCTCGGGCACGTGGCAAATGCCGGCCTTGACTACGCGATCGGGACGCCGGGGCAGGGCTTTATCCCTAAAGGCTATGGAACCCTGCTGGGGCCGCAGGAAGCCCGATATGGCGTTGAGCAGCGTCGACTTGCCGGCGCCGTTCGCCCCGATGATAGTGACTATCTCCCCTTCATGCACCTCGAGGGAAACGCCCTTAAGCGCGCGTATGCCGCCGTAGGAAACGTGCAGATCCAGTACTTTAAGCATCACTTGCCTCCCGCCGGCGCGCCAAGATAGGCTTCCACCACGCGCGCGTCGCCGCGAATTTCGTCGGGGCTGCCCTCGGCCAGCTTAATGCCGAAATTGAGCACGACGATGCGCTCGCAGAGCTTCATTACCAGGTCCATATGATGCTCTATGACCAGCACGGAAAGCTTGAAGCGGTCCCGTACGTCTGCTATGAGCCGCATGAGCTGCTCAGTCTCGTCGGGGTTCATGCCCGCCGCCGGCTCGTCCAGGAGCAAGAGCCGCGGGTCAAGCGCCAGGGCCCGCACGATCTCGAGCCTGCGCTGCAGGCCATAAGGCAGATTGCTGGCCACTACCTGCGCGCGATCCTGCAAGCCTACGATTTCCAAAAGCCCCTGCGCCTTCTCCTTAAGGAGCTTCTCTTCGCGCCTGAAGCGCGGAAGCCGCAGGATAGCCTCGGGCAGGCTGTACTTGGCCGATAGATGGCAGGCGGTAAAAACGTTGTCGAACACGGACAGGTTCTTAAAGAGCCGTATGTTTTGGAAGGTGCGGGTTACGCCCTTGTCGGCGATGATGTAGGGCTCAAGGTCGGTAATGCCCTTGCCCTCGAAAAGGACCGTGCCTTCGCTTACCTTGTACACGCCGGTGATCAGGTTGAAAATCGTGGTCTTGCCCGCGCCATTGGGGCCTATGAGCCCGATAATGCCGCCCTCTCGCACGCTGAAGTCCACTTCCGATACCGCGGCAAGGCCGCCGAAGCGCTTGGTAAGTCCCTTTACCTCGAGTATATTCGGATTCGCCTGGCTCATGGCTCGCTCCTCTGGGCCGCGGCCTTCTTAGCCTTGCGCTCCGCGATGATTTTCCGTATGCCGTTCGGCGTAAGCTCCATGCCGCCCATGAGGCCGCGCGGCCTGCTTATCATGATGAGGATGACCGCCGCTCCGTAGGCTACCAGGCGCCATTTGTCCACGGCGCGCAGCAGTTCGGGCAGGAAAGTGAGCACCACGGCGCCGAGCACGGAGCCCGATATGCTGCCTAGGCCGCCGAAGATGACGATGATGGTAAGCTCGGTGGACTTTATGAGCGAGAACATCTTGGGCTGTATGAAGGTCATGTAATGCGCGAGGAAGGCTCCAGCCACGCCCGCGTATATGGCGCTGACGACGAGGGCCAGGGTCTTGTAGCGCACCACGTTTATGCCCGCTATCTGGGCCGCCAGTTCCTCCTCGCGCACCGCTATGAGGTTGCGGCCGTGCCGCGAGCGCACCAGGTTGGAGAGGAAGATCACCCCTATGAGCACCGCTATGAATATGTTGAGCATGCTCGTATACGCGGGCACCCCGGGCCAGCCTCGCGATCCGCCCAAACCTTGGAAATTATCCAGGATAAGCCGTATGGCCTCGCCGAAGCCCAGCGTGGCTATGCAGAAATAGTCGCCCTTGAGCTTAAGCGTCATCTTGCCTATGAGCCAGGCGAAGAACGCCGCTGTAATGCCCGCGGCCACGATGCCGACGATGAAGGGCAGCTTGAGCATGCTCGTCATTATGGCCGCGGTATAGGCGCCTATGGCCATGAAGCCCGCGTGCCCGAACGAGAATAGCCCCGTGAAGCCGGTAAGGAGGCTCAAGCCGAGCACCGCCATGAGGTTGATGCCGGCCAGCATGAAAATGCCTTGTATGTAGCTGTCCATGGCGCCCCCTATGCCTTATCTTCCGTAGGCTTGCCCATGATGCCCGAAGGCTTGAACACGAGCACGCCTATGAGTATCACGAAGGCTATGAGATCGCGGAACTGCGACGACAGGTAGCCGGCCACGAAGGTCTCGAGCGTGCCCAGTATGACCGAGCCGAGCACGGCGCCGGGCAGGCTCCCAAGCCCGCCGAACACCGCCGCTATGAACGATTTCAGCGTTATCACGCCTATCTGGGGATACACCGTATATTTCATGCCGAAGAACACGCCCGCCACGCCGGCTAAGAGCCCGCCCAGCGCGAATACCGTGGTCACTACCCTATCGGTATTGACGCCCATGAGGGCGGCTGCCTTGATATTGTACGAGGCCGCCCGTATGGCCTTGCCCGTGCGCGTAAGCTCTATGAACGCCACGAGGCCGCTTAGGCAGAGGGCCGACACGCCGAACATAATGAGGTCGAGGCGGCCTATGGACAGGCCCCAGAGCGACAGGGGCGTGCGCGCGAATACTTCGGGATAAGTCCTGAAGGTGGGGCCAATGGTGGCTATCACGATATTCTCCAGGAATATCGAGGCGCCCATGGCCGATATGATAAAATAGAGGAAAGGCGCCTTGCGCATGCGCAGGGGCCGGTACGCTATACGCTCTATGGCCACGGCCAGGAGCGCCGTGCCGAAGGCCGCCACGGCGAAAGACGCCAGGAAGGGCAACTTCAGGAGGGTCATGGCGTAAAAGCCGAAATACGCGCCGAGCATGATGACGCCGCCATGGGCGAAATTCGAGAAGTTCATGATGGAATACACGAGCGAATAGCCAACCGCCATGAGCGCGTACACGCTGCCGATCGACAGGCCGTTCACCACTTGCTGGAAGAACTGAGTCATAGGCACTCCGGCTCTAAGGAACGGCCCCTGCGTTACGCAGGGGCCGCCCGATTATGCGTGGGGATTAAGGCCGCTTACTTGGCGGCGTACTTCTGCTGGAACACGTAAGCGCCGTTTATGATCTTGATGATGGCGGCGTCCTTGCCCTCGGGATTGTGGGTGTTGGGGTTGATGCGTATGCGGCCCGTTATGCCCTTTACGTCCACCTGGGGTATGGCGGCGGCTATGGCCTCGCCGTTTACCACGCCGGCCTTCTGTATGGCCGCCACGAGCAGGAGCACCGCGTCGTGCACGAGGTAGCCGTTCAGCTCGGTCTCAACGCCGAATTTGGCGCGGTAGCGGGACTTGTAGTCCTGTACGTCCGGATCGTCGTAGTCGAGGTGGTTCACGAAGTAGGAGCCTTCAACCGCCGCGCCGCCCATGGAAATGAGCTGGTCGCTGGGCCAGCCGTCGCCGCCCATCATGACCTGGGTCATGCCGAGCTCGCGGGCCTGGTTTGCGGAGAGCGCCACTTCCTTGAAGAAGTAGGGCATGAAGATGATGTCGGGATTGGCGGCCTTGATCTTGGAGAGCTGGGGCCTGAAATCCACGTCGCCGCCCTTGAAGGACTCGTCGGCTACTATAGTGCCGCCGCTCTTCTTGAAGTTCTCTACGAAGAACTCGCGGAGGCCCTGGGAATAGTCGTCGGACACGTCGTACAGTATGGCCGCTTTCTTGGCCTTGAGCACGTCATAGGCGTAACCGGCGGCTACGGCGCCCTGGTAGGGGTCGATGAAGCACACGCGGAAGTTATAGGGCTGAACCACGCCGTTCAGTACGGTTACCTTGGGATTGGTGGCCACGGTGGCTATGCCGGGAACCTTGGCCTGGGTAAGTATAGGCGCCATGGGTATGGCGTTGCCCGAGGCGTTGGGACCGAGTATGGCCACGACCTTGTCCTGGCCGGTAAGGCGCTTGGTTACGTTGACGGCTTCCTGGGCGTCGCCCTTGCTGTCGTAGCCTATGGCCTGGAGCTTATACATCTTGCCGCCTACGGATATGCCGCCCTTGGCGTTATACTCGTCAAAGAGCATCTTGACGGTATTGAACTCGTTGTTGCCCCATACGGCCTGGTCGCCGGTTAAGGCTCCTAGCCAGCCTACCTTGATGACATCGCCGGCGGCTTCTTGCGTACCCATGGCGAATGCGGACAGGGCTACGAGCAAGAGCGCTCCTAAGAGAAGATTCTTCGACCTCATTATGCGGCCTCCCTTTTAAAACTGCTGGAAATTCGCGACGTAAAGCGCGATCGTTCATTTTTTATCCGTATCGGCGTTATTGTCAAGAGAAACCCTTTCAGGGCAGGGCTAATACGGCCATTTTTAGCCAATTGAGCTATTTCTGCGGCATATTGAAACGGCTGGAATCGAAACGCGCGCTGCCGAGCCATAGGTCTATCTTAGTGCCGCCGTCCGTCCTCGTGACGTCGGCATGCTTAACCTGCCAGCCTATGAGGTTGAGGCGCGCCGAGCCCACGAGATCGCTGCCCGCCATGGAACCGTAATAATCGGCGAGTTCCGGCCGCACGCTGGTGTTGAGCGCGGCGGACATGGACCGTAGCTCCTCATCCTCCCGCACCGTGCTGTCGAGCACGCAGAGATGCAGGCCGTCCTCTTCCTGATGCAGCGATATGACCATGCGCGAAGGCTTGCCTTCCAGCACGTAATTGGATATCTCGCCCAGCAGATGCAGTATGTATTCCTTAGTCTTCATATCGTCCCCCGATTCCCTCTAGGCGCGCGCCTGTCTAACCCTTGCGATTGGAGCGCACCCACTCTATTACCGCCACAAAGAGCGCCGCAGTCAAGCCGCCGGCAAAGCCGTTGTTGTACAGATCGAGCCCTCCGTGCCAGGCCGCGCTGCGCTCCACCACGACCAGATGCACGAAGCCGGCGGCCATGCCTATAAGCGGCCCGAATTCGCCCGCGAGCGGCGCCAAGGTAGTGCTGAAAAGCAGGGCCAGTATAGGCCCAGGGGCGGTCAGCGACTTGCCGAACAACAGGGTAGCCGACACTACGCCCAGCATGACCGGCGCGCAATTGCGCGGATGCTTGCCGAAAGAGCCGAAACCCATGAGGGTAAGGAGCCCTCCTATGGTAGGGCCGTTGAAATCCGCGCCCACCGCCAGCATATACGCGCAGCCCGCCAGGCCCAGGATACCCGTATTCACCAGCGCCGCCCCCGGCGAGGCGATCTCCATAAAGTCGGAAGGCAGGCGACCAGGCTGCTTTATGAGCTTGCCAAGGTTCTTCCATAGGCTTCCTCTATCCATCGCGAAGCCCCACGCGAGGAACAGCAGGGCTATGGCGGGCACGATGAACGTGAGGTAGGGAGAGCTCCGGTCGTTCCAGATGATCTTAATGCTCACGTCCTTGCCGGCCGCGCTCAGTACCGCCGCCGCGAAGAGCCCGAAAAAGCCGCTCGTAAGCCCGATATTATATAGGTTGAAGCCCTCATGCAGGCGGAGCATGGCCATGGCCAGGCCCGGGAGCAGGAAACCGGCGGCCATGCCGGCCAGGGCTCCTATGGCCAGGGCCGATAAGCCGTGGATACCCGCCTCGAACACCACGAAGCTCACGAGGGGACCCAAGGCGGTGCCGAACAGCGCGATAAGGAGGTAGTTCTTAAAAGGCTTTCCCACCGCCTTGGCTGCCAGGAATACGCCGAGCACCACCGGCAGCGCATTTAATGGCGTCTTGCCGAAGAGGCTGAAGCCCATGATGGTGAATACGGCGGCCATCGTGGGGCCCGAGAGCCGGACGCCGCTTAGGCGGATGAGGCCAAGCGCGAGCAGGCCCATGAGCGCGGCGTTGAGGAAGGCTCCGCCTATGCCGCCGACGACCGTATAATCGTTGATAAGACGGGCGGCATGGCCCTGCAGGAGCAGGAAGCCGCGCAGCGCCTCCTCCGGCCCTCCGCTGGCCAGGCCCGCTATCGCGAACGCCGCTATGACGATGCCGAGGAGCCGGTACAGGTGCCTTTCGAACGCAAGCATGCGCTGGACCTCCGCTGAGCAAGGCTATCCACCCGCCCAGGGGGGACTCCCCCAGTGTACAGGCCTATCGGGCATAGGCGCAAATTCTTTTTTATTAACGCCCCGACAGGGAGCGGCGCGGCGCTTATTCTAAGGCGCCGCGATATCGGGCCACGTCGTAGCGGTCGAGGACCCGGCCCCAGAACGGTAGGCGCGAAGAGAACGATTCGAACGATTTCCTCTCCCGAGGCGTCCAACCCGTCTCGGCGATAGCCGAAAGGCGGGGGAAGGCCATGTACTCCACCTGCCGGCCAAAATACATGATTTCGGTCCAGAGGTTTCCCTGTACGCCCAGCACCTTGCGCGCGGCCGTATCGGCAAAGCCTTGTAGAGGCTCAAATTCGTATGAGTCGCGTACGGTACTGACGCCGAGGTGGCCAGGCTCGTCGGCTAGGTCAAGATGCTTGTGATCCAGATAGCAGGCGCGCGAGCCGGGGCACATGACCACCCCGTGCCCGAGCTCCGCCGCTTTCATGCCAAGTTCGGCGTTTCGCCAGGCCAGCACTATGACGTCCTTAGGCGGAGAGCCCCCCAATATCTCGTCCCAGCCCGCCGCATGTCTCCCGCGATCCGCCAACATCGCGGCGACCTTCCTGCTAAACCAGCCCTGCAGCTCTCCCGCGCTCGGCAGTCCTTCGCGGGCCATGCGCCCGCGGCAACGGGGGCAGGCCGCCCAACGCTCGATCGGCACCTCGTCGCCCCCAAAGTGCACGACATCGCCGGGAAAAAGCCGTACGCACTGATCTAGCACCTCGCCGAGGAACTCGAACACGGCGTCGTTGCCCGCGCACAATACGTCGGCGAAAATGCCGAATCTATTCTCAGGTTCAAAGGCCCTGCCCGCGCATGACAGCTCAGGATGGGCGGAAAGCAGCGCAAGGGCATGGCCGGGCATTTCGATCTCGGGAATTATCGTCACGTGCCGCTGGCGGGCATAATCGACGATCTCCCGTATCGATTCCTCGGAATAGAACAAGGTCCTTTCAACCTGAGGCTGATAGCGGCGGTCTATTTGGCGCGCGGCTATTTCAAGGATTTCCGGATGGCCGGGTATCGGTAAGCGCCAGCCTTGATCGTCGGTAAGATGCCAATGGAAACGGTTTAGCTTATGCAAAGCCGCCAGGTCTATCAGGCGCTTGATGAACGCCGGCTCAAAAAAATTGCGTACCGTGTCCAACATGTAGCCCCGATACGGGAAGCGGGGGCCGTCCTCGATGCGGCAGGCGGGCGCGCGGTCGCCATTGATCATCCCCAGGCTGCGTAGCGTCTGCAGGGCGTAGAAAGCCCCCGGGGCATCCGATGCTTCGGCCCTGACGGAGCCGGGGCGGATCTCGAGGCGATAATCCTCGGGCCCTAGCCCGCTGACCCGCACGAGCTTTACGTCGCCCTTACCGGCGGGGGCGGGCTTGAATGGAACGGAGAACGCGTAGGACAGGGCCTGCTCGGCCCAATCGCGCTCCGCGCCGAAGGCGGGGTCCGCCGAAACGGTGGCGCCGGGCCGGGGCTTAAACGAGCCGGGCAAGGGCTCGTAGCCGCGCGGGCGTGGCACGAGGCCTCCGTCGGGGGTTTGCGATCGGGTGAAAGGCAAAGCCGCTTTACTCATGCGAACGGCCTAAGGCCGTTAACGATAGGGTAGCCCATTCCCGCCCCGCGGAGCCCCTCGCTAGCTTCAGAAGCCATCAGGTCCTAGCGGATTCGCCTTCGCCCAGGGCAAGGCTTTCTTCCAGGCTTCTTTCGTGCGTTCGAACAGCTCGAAGTGCTCAGGCACCTTTTTCGCGTAGCGCCGCAATTCGGGCAAGAGCCTGGCGAATTCGTCGGCGTGGAAATAATCGCGCAGACCCGGCCCTATGCGCTCGAAGGTCTCTTCCATACCCGCCACGGTAGCCCGATAGGCTGGCCGGTCGGTAATATAGCTGAGCAAGGGCTTATAGCGCACCCAACCTATTGCTGCCTTGGCGAAGCGCTTCACGACGCTCGGCTCGAGCGCGTCCACCGCCTCCAAGCGCTTGGGAAGGACACCGTGCAACAGGGACTGGTAGCGCAAGAAGCCGTCGTGGAAGGTATAGGCCGGCACGCGCAGAACGCGCTTGTCCTCGAAGCAGGTAGACAGGAAGGTATCTTCGCCCCGAGCCCCCGGCGGGTTAAAGAAGGGCGAGTCGGCTCCGCCTTTGTTCAGATTGAGGCAGAGGTTGGCGCCGCTTATGAATTTCATGCCCTTGACCGAGGCGACTTCCAGCGGCACGCCCGCGTCGACTATCGCCGGGTCGGCATAGGTGACGCCGCCGTCCTCAATGACCACCTTGCGGATTTTCTCCCAGCTAACGATGTCATTGGAAAGCGCGCCGATAAGCGAGGCGAAGGTATCCTCCGTCAGCCTTGAATCGAACCTGACCTTGGGGATGGGAGATATATAGCCGCAATGCCGGCCGTGCGTAATGTCCGCATCCGGCGAGGCGAATAAATGCGCGCCGAGCACCGATTGGCCGCGCCAGCGCACGGGATTTCCGCGCTCGACGGCCATCGGGTATTCGTCATCGTCCACGAACAGGAGCCTATCCATGCCGGCCCGGAGCGCGAACCAGACCACCGCGTTGCGTTTCTTGCCGTAACCCTGGCCGAATAGCAGCTCGGATTCGTCCTTGCTCAAGACGCCCTCGCGCGTAAGCCTGCGGCGTTCCTCCCCGATACGCGTCGAGCCGAACCAGGAGATGCCGTCGAGCTTCCCCGAAAGCTCGGGGTCAAGGCGTTTGTAATCGCTGGCTTGAGTGCCGAAATAGGCAAGGTCGTAGGCGATAAACATGCGGAGCGATGCCGATGGATCCTCGACGAGGCCATG
>JBGSKZ010000580.1:0-10419 GCA_041741035.1 Treponematales bacterium | reverse complement strand
CCGCCCCTATGGCGGGCGCGCCGCGCACCACCATGTCTTTTATGGCGAAGGCGCAGTCCTCGTAGGTGCGGCATTCGAAAAATCCATACTGCGCGGGCAGCCTGCGCTGGTCGATGAGCCGCAGGCGGTCCGACTTGAATTCCATGGCGATGATTGCGGGCATGGCTGATTCTATCCTTTATACTCGGGCTCTATCTAGCTCGGCCATAGCCTTGGCGCGGCATTCGCTTAAATAGGCCAGAGCTTTTCGCTGGCCCGCGATTTCCCTGTCGCCTGACCATTCCTCGTCGTTCCAGCCTTCTATGTCCACGGAGCCCCGATAGCCGCTCTGTAGCAGCAAGCGGTAAAGAAGCGGCCAATCGCTGTCGCCATTGCCCGGCAAACAGGATCGGTGCCAGCGCTCCTTTCCGTACAAGCCCTTCGCGGCGAGCAAGGCTCGGTCTATGCGGGCGTCCTTGCCGTGTATATGCAGGATACGAGGCAGCCAAGCCTTTAACTGGGCAGCTGGATCGGCCAAGGCCTCCACCTGATGGCAGGGCTCCCATTCAAGGCCAAGCGCCGCCGAGGGCAGCGCGTCGAACATGAGTTCCCATGCGTCCGGATTGATGGCAATATTCCATTTGCCGCTCTTCCAGCTATCCCCCATGCGGCAGTTCTCAAAGGCTATACGCACGCCCTTGGCCTCAGCCTTGTCCGCCAGGGGGCCGAAGGCAGCCTTCCAGGCTTCCAGGGAATCGGGCACCGAAGCGCCGGGGAGCCTGCCCGCAAAGCAGCCTACGAGGGAGCAGCCGAAATCGGCGGCGCGCTCTATGAGCTCGTCTATTCCGGCGAGCGCGGCTTTAGCCTTCTCGTCGTCGCCCAAGGGATTGCCGTACAGGGCAAGCGAGCTTAAAGCCTTGCCCGTTTCCGAGCCGGCTTTTCGGATCTCCTCGGCCTCGCGGCGCAGGTCCGCCGGTACTCGACCCCAGTACATGAGCGAGAAGCCTTCGAACCCTAAGGGGGCAAGCTCCCTGATGGCGCGTTGAGGCTCCTCGCCGCCCTTGATCAGCGTGCCTATGGATAGCGCGTTCATAGGGGCAAGCCTCCGGGAACGAGCGAATCGAGTATGCGCTGCACGGCCAGGCCATGGGCAAAGTCCGGCAGCCCGAGCCGCCGCGTTTGGACTGCCTGCGACTCAGGGTCCTCGGCCAGCTCCACGAAACGCTGATAGGTGGAAGCGACGGCCGGCCCAAGCGCTACCCGCGGCTCGGAGGAATCCGAGCGCCACACTTCGACGCCGGTACGAGAGCGGCTCAAGTCGAGGAGCGCGATACCCTTGGAGCCACGCACGCGTATCCTGAAGTCGTCCAGGGCTCCCCGCTCAATCCAGCTAGCGCGCAGGGTTACCAGCGCCCCTCCGGGCAGAAGCGCGCCTGCGCGTAAGTCGACGCAAACGGAACCGGAACCGTCGAGAAATTCTTCGGGAAGAGCCGCCTCCGGTTCAGCCGCGCTAAGGGCCTGCGCTAGATCTATAGAGCTAGAAGCGGCCGCGGGCGTCAGGCCGCCAAAGAGATACAGGAGGGCGTCAACGATATGGCTCGCCAAATCGCCGGCTACCCCCGCGCTGCTTTCGGCGGGCAATAGGCGCCAACGCCAGCGCGGCACCGTCAACCAGTCTCCCCATACCTTGCTGAGCACCCAACTCTGCAGGTACTCGGCGTCCACGGCCAAGGTATCGCCGAGTTCTCCGCATTCCAGCACAGCCTTGAGCGCGGCCAGTGCAGGCGCGTTGCGCTTTGAAAAATTCACTATATTGGCTAAGCCCGTCGAGGACGCGCGCCGCGCCAATTCCTCGCATTCGGCCATGGTCCTGGCCAGGGGTTTCTCGCAAAATACGGGCAAGCCCCGATCGAGCGCCGCGGAAGCCAGTCGCGCGTGCTGCCTATCGTTAGCCGCGCAGGACAGCGCCGTGCAAGCGCCGTCGTCGAGCATATCGGCGATGGAATGGTAGTAACGTCCGATGCCGAGCTTCCTGGCAAAGCCTTCCGCGTTGCCGGGATTGCGATCGACGCAGGCTACGAGCTCGCATGAGGCTAGTTGCCTGAATTTACCGACCTGGTATTCGGCCATGGCGCCGGTACCCGCGATTCCTAAGCGTACCATAACCGCTCCTTACGCCTTTGGACACATGGAGGTAGATTCGCGCACGACGAAATCCGTGTCCATCCATTCCTGCACTGGCTCTTCCGTCCGGCGGTTGAGTATATCGATTAACAGCCTGGTAGCCCTGCGGGCAAGCTCCGTGACCGGATGGTCCACCGTAGACAATGGCGGCGATATGTCCTTAACCGGCGGCAGGTTATCGTAGCCTATGACGCTCAAGTCGGCCGGTATCCGAATCCCCTTATCCGCCGCGTATTGCAGTATACCGAAAGCGCAACGGTCGGAGCTGGTCATTATGATAGTCGGGGGCTTGGATCCCGAAAGCATTTTGGCCGCTCCCACGAGGCCGGAGGTCTTGGAGAAATCGCCTTCCACGATGGTCGCTTCCGCGTCGAACTCTAACGCAAGCCGCTTGAATGCCTCCAAGCGGTCCACGGCGTTTCTATAGCGCGTATCGCCGGTTATGTAGCCGAAATTCCTATGGCCTAGGTTCCAGCCGTGGGAGAAGGCTTTGCGCATGCCGCTTTCAGGCAGGGCGTCCACGCTATTCAGCCCTTCATGATAGTTGTTGATAAGCACGAAGGGCACCCCCTGCTCGCGCAGGCCGGCGAAAGGCAGGAAATTAGCCCTCGTTACCGCGAACAAGAGTCCGTCTACGGTCTTTGAGCGTATGAGGTCCTGATAGCCCTGCGTGCCTTCGTTCTGCTTGTCCAGGATTATAGTGGGCGAATAGCCGTTGGCGTCGGATTCGAGGACGACCCCGTCCAACAAAGCGGGAAAATACGAGCGGGAAAAGGGAGGAAACGATCGGTAGGATGGCACGACGAAGCCGAGCGTATTCGTGCGCTTCCTGGCGAACAGCGCGGCCTGCCTCGAGGGTATGTAGCCAAGATCCCTCGCCGCGTCGCGCACTTTATCCTTTATAGGCGGCGTGATCAGGGGAGAGTCGTTCAAGGCCCGCGACACGGTGGATTCGGCCACGCCCGCGAGGCGCGCCACGTCGGCGCGGCTGGGTTTTATTGACATGGGATATTCCTAACGCAAACGCGAGAAAAAGAAAAGGGACGCGGCCTTCTAGCCGCGTCCCTCAAGCGCCATAAAAGCGCCGTTCCAGTTCCGGATCAGTAGATAGACTCAGGCTCGTAGTACTTGGCTACGTTCGTTTTGTCTATAAGCACGGAAGGGATAATCACGGTTATCGGCGCTTTTGCGCTATGGAAATCCGCGCTCTTAACGCCAGTGGCTACGTCTACCGCATAGCGGATGCCGTCGGCTATCATCGAGGGATGATAGGTAGCGGTCGCGCGCACGAGGGGATCGCCGTCCATGATCATCTTGTATACCACTTTAGAACCCGCGCCGCCGAAGACTATCTTGATATCCTTGCGGCCGGATTCCTTGATGGCCTGCATAACGCCGAGCAATACATCGTCATCCTGGCAGAATACGGCGTCGATCTTGGGATACTTCTGGAGGAAGTTTTCCATGAGCGAGAGGCCCTTCTGAGTAGACCAGTCGGCGAATTCCCATTTGTCCTTGCCGAGAAGGCTTACCAGCGACGGCTCCTTGTTCATTTCCTTAAAGAACGCGGTCATGCGCTCGGTGTCGATGGTAACGGGCAGGCCGCCCATGGCTATGTAATTGGTAAGGCCGGCGGCCTTCATTTCCCTGGACACCCATTCGCCGCTCAAGCGGCCCATAGCGGTGTTATCGCCGGCGAGGTTCACGTAGCCGAAGCCGGTATCGGTTAAGCCGCGGTCCACTACGATCACCTTGGTGCCCTTGGACTGGGTTTCCTTCACGATGGGGGTAAGCGGGGCGGACTCATGCGGCAAAATGACGAGGTAGTTCATGCCCCATACCTGCAGGTCCTCGATATTGCGTACCTGGGACGAAGGGCTGTCCGCGGTAACGACGCGGAACTCAAACTTGCCGGGCATGGAAGCCTGCAGGTCCTTGACGGCCTTATTGGCCCACCACACTATGCCGCCCGTCCAGCCATGGTCGGCGCTGGGGATGGAAACGCCGATCTTTATGACGCCGGATTCCTTGGTACCGGCGGCGAAGCTGGGAATCGCCAATAAGGCGATGCATACGAAAGTTACCAAAAACTTCTTCATGGGGCCCTCCACTCAATTCCTCTTGCTATATTGCAGCAATACAGCCGCAATGATCACGAAACCCTTAGCAGCCTGCTGTAGATAGGAGGATACGCCCCCTAGCACCAGCATATTATTTATGATGCCCAGCATGATGGCTCCCATCACCGTGCCTATGATGGTGCCCTTGCCGCCGGACATCGAGGTGCCGCCTATTACCGCCGCGGCAATAGCGTCAAGCTCGTAGTAGGCGCAGTCGCTCGAATTGATCGAGTTGAGCCGCGACGACCACAGCAGGGCGGTCATGCCCACCGTTGCGCCCGTAATGACATAGGGTATGAGCCGCGTCATGGCTACGTTTACCGCCGAATAGCGAGCTACCTGATCGTTGGCGCCTACGGCGCATACATAACGGCCGAATTTCGTATTGTTCAGCACTACGTGCAGGACGGCGGCAGTGCCGAGGAATACCCATACGGGCACCGGTATGCCTAGAAAAGCGCCTGAGCCTATCTCGGCATAGTGGCTGCTTCCCGACATGATATTGCCCGCCCCCGATATGTATTGTATGAGCGAGCGGAAGATAGACATGGTTCCCAGGGTGGCGATGAAGGGAGCTATGCGGCCTTTCGTTACCAGGAAGCCGTTAAACAGGCCGCAGAGGGCGCCGAAGAGTATCGCGAAGAGCAGCGCTAGCGCCACGCCAAGGTAAGAGTCGCCGGGAAACAGATTCAGGAAGTATATCGTTATGCCGCCGGTGAAGGCGGCCATGGATCCTACGGATAGGTCGATGCCCCCCGATATGATAATGAGGGTCATGCCCAGCCCGATAATGCCCGTATAGGATATCTGGCGCATAATATTCATCAGATTGCGGAGCTGCAGGAAGTTCGGCCAGCCTACGATAATGGCGAGGATGAAGAGCAGGATAAAGCCTAACCCAGTGGAATGCTCGCTTATCTTGAAGGTCTTAAAGTATTGGGCTATCGCGCCGCCGCCCGCGTTCTTCGTATCGTCCATCACTTGTTCTTCCCCTTAATGCCCGTGGCATGGAACATGATCTCTTCCTCGTTTATGCGCCCGCCTTCCAGGCAACCCGCGATGGAGCCTTCGCGCATTACGTATACCCTGCTGCACAGGCCTATAACCTCTTCCATTTCCGAGGAGATAACGATGCAGGATATGCCACGGTCCGCGAGAGCGTGGATAAACTCGTAGATCTCCCGCTTGGCGTTCACGTCGATTCCGCGCGTCGGCTCGTCGAGTATCAGTATGGAGGGTTCGGTATCGACCCATCGCGACAGGTATACTTTCTGCTGATTGCCTCCGCTTAAGTAACGCAAAGCAAGCTTAAGCGACGAGGCGACGATCCTAAACGCTCCCACGTATTCCGCGGTTTTTGCCGTTTCGGCTTTTTTATCGATGAGCAGGCCCCGGAGGTAACGCTTTATGGATATCAGGGTGATGTTTTGCGGGATGGTGAAGCCCTGCACTATCCCCTTGCCTTGCCGGTCCTCGCTCAGGTAGGCCAGGCCGAGGGCTACCGCGTCTCTGGCATTGCGTATCTTCGCGGGCTTGCCGTTGAGCGCGATAGCGCTTGAATCGACCCGCCTAAGGCCCATGACCGCCTCCGCCAGTTCGGTGCGCCCCGCTCCCACGAGCCCGGCAAAGCCTAGAATCTCGCTTTTGCGCAGGGTGAAGCCGATATCGTGCAGGAGCCCTTTTATCGAGAGCTTCGACACCTCAAGTACGGGCTCGCCGCCGTCGCGCGGCTTTTTAGGCGGGAATACCTGCGTAAAATCGCGGCCTATCATCTTGCGGGCTATATCCCGCTCGTCCACGTCGGATACCCTATCGATGCCTATCAATTCACCGTCGCGGAGGACGGTCACGCGGTCGCAGAGCCGTTTGATTTCATGGAGCTTGTGGGATACGAACAGCATGGTAACGCCCTGCCCGCGCAGGTCGCGCATAAGCGCGAACAGAGTGTCGACTTCGTGACCCGTAAGCGTGGTCGTAGGCTCGTCCATGATCAGTATGCGGGCCTTGAGGAGCAAAGCCTTGGATATCTCCACCATCTGCTTTTCGGCCACGCTGAGGCCGCTTATCAGGCGGTCGACGCCTACGGGCATATCCAGCCGCCCAAGCTGCTCGGCGGCCAGCGCGCGCATGCGCTTTTTATCAAGCAGGCCGTTCTTAAGCTTTATCTCGTTACCCAGGAAAATATTCTCATATACGGAGAGCGTATTGATCAGGTTGAATTCCTGCGGGACGATGGCGATGCCCAAGCCTTTGGCCGTTATGTAGTCCGGGATATACACCTCGCTGCCGTCCAGGCGCAGCCTGCCCGAGCTTGGCTGGTATATGCCGCTGATTATCTTTATCAGCGTGGATTTCCCGGCGCCATTTTCGCCTATGAGCCCCATGATCTCCCCGCGCTCGATGCCTACGCTCACGTTCGACAGCACGCGTACGCCGGAGAATTCCTTGCTTATGCCCTCCGCTTGGAGGATCAGGTCCGCGGACGCCGGCTTTTCGGCCGGCTCCGTCGGAAGTATCCTCGGTTCCATCACTTCTTCATCGCTTCGTCGAAGGCCAGGCTCGATGGAGCGAAATCGCTGCGCCTGACGAATTCGCAGGCCTCGCGGGCGCCGTAATCCCGTTCCATGCCCGAGTCTTCCCATTCCACGGAAAGCGGGCCCTGGTAGCCGCAGACGTTCAGTTCGCGGATGATATTCTCGAAATCAACGTCTCCGTGGCCGAGCGATCGGAAGTTCCAGCCGCGGCGGTTATCGCCGAAGGCGAGATGCGAGCCTAGGATGCCGGACTTGCCGTCGCGGGTGACCGCGGCGTCCTTCATATGGACATGGTATACCTTGGAGGCGAAATCCCTGAGGAATAAATGGGGGGTGACGCCCTGCCATATCAGGTGGGAAGGATCGAAATTGAAGCCTAGGGCCGGCCTCTGCTTAAACTCCTTAAGGAGGCGCTCGGCCGTATAATAGTCGAAGGCTATCTCGGTGGGATGCACTTCTAGGGCGAATTTGACGCCGCAGGCGTCGAACTCGTCCAGTATGGGCGTCCAGAGCTTAACGATTTCCTTAAAAGCGTCGTCTATCATCGCGTCGCTGGTCTGGGGAAAGGAATACCAATACTTCCAAACCGGGCTGCCCATGAAGCCCGTGACCACGCGGCAGCCCATATTCTTCGCGGCCTTCGCGGTGTATTTCATCTCCTGTATGGCCCATGCGCGTATCTTCTCGGGATTGCCTTTGCAGTCTGCGGGGGCGAAGCCGTCGAGCCGTGGGTCCCAGAGGTCGCCCACGCATTGGCCGGCCAGGTGCGCGCCGAGCGCCCAGCAGGAAAGGCCGTGCTTTTTCAAGACCGCCTTCTTCTGGGCCACGTAATCAGGCTCGGTGGCGGCGCGCTTCACGTCCATATGGTCGCCCCAGCAGGCGATTTCCGCGCCGTCGTAGCCGAATGATTTTATCTTGGCGCAAAATTCATCGAAGGGCAGATCGGCCCACTGGCCGGAGAATAAAGTAACTGGTCGTCCCATGGTAGCCTCCCGTGCTTAGTAATTGATCCAGGAAGAGTTCTTACGGGAACTCTCCACGCACTTGCCGATAAATCTCACGCCGTCCAAGCCCATCTCAATCGACGGGAAGTCCAGCTCGGCTTCGCTCAGGGCCAGCCCTGCCTTATGCTTCGCCAATGCGCTTATATAGGTTTTATAGATATTGGCGAAAGCCTCGAAATAGCCTTCCGGATGTCCCGAAGGTATGCGCGAGTATGCTTGCGCGCCGGGATAGAAGGCGTCCCGTCCGCGAGAGAGGACTTTCGTAGGCTCTCCGAGCATAGACACCGTCAGATAATTAGGATTTTCCTGCGACCACTGTATGGAACCCTTAGTGCCAAAAATCCGGAAGCGCAGGCCGTTGTCGTAGCCCACCGCGATCTGGCTCGACCAGTACAGGCCCTTGGCCCCGCCCTGGTACTCCAGCATGATGGTCGCGTTATCGTCGAGCACGCGTCCGGGCACGAAATTGTCTAGGCGCGCGCTGAGCGCCTGGATACGAAGGCCGCTCACGTAGGAGACCATGTTCTCTATGTGTGTGCCTATGTCGCCCACGCAATTGGACTTGCCCGACAGCTCGGGATCCGTCCTCCAAGCGGCCTGTTTCTGACCGTCTTTTTCGATGGGATTCGCCAGCCACTCCTGGGGATATTCCGCGTTTACGAAGCGGATAGCGCCTATGTCCCCATTCTTCACCATTGCGCGGGCCTGCTTAACCGCGGGATAGCCCGTATAAGTATAAGTAACCGCGAAGAGCAGCTTATTCTTGTGGGTGAGCTCGGCCAGCTCCTGGGCTTCGGCGAGCTCGACCGTAAGGGGTTTATCGCACACCACGTGTATGCCTTTGCTCAAGAAAGCCTTCGCTATGGCGTAATGCGTAGCGTTCGGCGTTACGATGACGACGAAGTCTATGCCGTCCTCGCGTGCTGCCTCGCTAGCTGCCATTTCGTCATAATTCTTATAAAGCCGGTCCTCCGCTATGCCTAAGGCGCGGCCAGTGGCCTGGGTATTGGCAAAAGACTTTGAAAAGCAGCCTGCGGAAATCCGAGCCATGCCGTCCAAGCCTATCGCCTTGCGATGAACATCGCCGATAAACGCGCCTTGGCCTCCGCCTACCATTCCATAGCGCATAATGCGCGTGCCGCCTGAAGTATCGCTACCTTCAATCATCACTGCCTCCAACGTTATGCACGCGCGTGCATAACTATATTGAAGGCATGATAAACCTGCTTTAATCAAAGCGCAAGGGAAAATTTAAAAAAAAGTCCTTTTAGTCCATCGAAGCAGGACACAGGCTTTGGGGAACCAGCAAAGCTAAAAGCCTAATTGCGCAAAAAAAGGCCGATGGGGCTTTTTGCCCTATCGGCCGCGACTAAAAGCCTTTGTTTGCTCAGTCTATAAGGTAGGCCACCGTCATGGCGCTAAAGAGCGCAAGGGCGGTATCGATGCCCTCCAAGCCAGGCCGCAGGCGGCCGTCGGAGCCGTCCACCGAACCGCGGCCTATGGGCTTGAAGCCGGCCACGGCGGGCCCCTTGCCTACGCTGAGCTTCGCCTCGTATACGAGGGAGGGCTGGCCGTTCACCCCGGCGTTCTTCTTCGTATAGCTATCGTTCCAGTCATAGGAGCGGTTGGTTTCCAGCTTGACAATGTAGTCGCCGGGCGGAAGCCGGGCCGCCAGGCCGTTGCCGTAGGAAACGGCGCTACCCACCGTAGTCGGCGAGGATACGGCGTCGGCGCCGCCCCGCTTGAGGGCCGACCACACGGGCAGGGCCTCGGGCCTGCCCTTTTTCGGCGCCGCGGCATAGTCTTGGCTCACCGCGAGCTCGGTAACGTACAAGGTGTCTATGAACGCGCCGTCCGGGCCTTCGAGCCAGACTGCCACCTGAGGCCACACCGTGTAGCTGAACCAGGCTATCTTCATGTCCTTGCTGTACTCCGGGCCGGGCTCGAGCCTGAGCTCGAAGCGGGCCCCGCTCTGCGCGCCGGGCAGGGGCGCCGGCCGCGCTTCTGGCTCGCCCGCGCAGGAAAAGAGGCCAAGCGCCAGAGCCAGTACCGCGCTCATCGTGCCTGCCGTACTTCTTGATGAAAGCTTCATCGTCGTTCTCCTTAATCGGGAAATGAGGCGCCCCGGTCCAGCCGGCGGCGGCCTTGCGCGTTCGCACTTGCTCGAGTATACTCAACTATGTTGGCTGCGTCAACATAGTTGGCACTGCCACCTTAATCTGGTCGCCAGGCGGCTGCCTTTGACCGAGGCAAGGCCGGAGCGCTAGAATAGCGGGGAGCCCTTGGCTCCACGGACTGATACGAGGAGGCCTACGCTGAAAGCCCCGGACAGCTACCATCATGGACGCTTGCGCGCCGAACTCCTTGCGCTCGGCCTGCAAGCCCTCGAAACGGAAGGCGCGGAGCTTGTAAGCCTCCGCTCCCTGGCCGAGCGGGCGGGCGTATCCAAGACCGCGCCTTATCGCCACTTTAAGGACAGGGATAGCTTCCTCGGCGCCCTTGCCGACGAGGGCTTCCGCCTGCTCTGCGAAGAGCTCGAAAGAGCGTGGGGCGAGGCGGACGCGGGCGCCGACGCGGGGGCGGCTAGCGCCGCGTCGC
>JBGSKZ010000579.1:0-2816 GCA_041741035.1 Treponematales bacterium | reverse complement strand
GGAGCAGCGCTAGCCTCGGTCTCGCGAATGCGCCGCGCCGGGAGCGCCGGGGTCGCGCCGCGGCCAAGGCGCAGAGCCGCAATAACGTAGCCCGGGGAAAAAACAAGGACAGGAAGGGTCGGCAACGCGCCGCCGCTCCTGTCCTTTTTTATTTCTGCCCTACGGGCGCTTAGAAATGCAGGAAAATGCTTATGCTCCAGAAAAACGCGTCCGGACGGCCGTAGAGCTCATCCTCTATGAGCTTTGCGCCCGCGAAAGCGCCCAGCTGGGCGAAGCCGAAAAGGTCGAAGGCGAGGCCGCCGCCGGCCGAGGCGAGGAAACCCGCTTCCTCGGCGTAGCCAGCCGCTTCGGTAAAGCCGCGGTAATAGCCGCCGTCCACGAAAGCGTAGAGCACCGGCACTATGGCTTCTAGTCCGAGGGCCGGCCCCACGAGGCGCAGTTCGGCGTTGGCCACCGCTTTAAAGGAGCTATCGTAGCTATTGCGCTCATAGCCGCGCACGCTCTCGCCCAGCGAGTCGCGTAGATCGCGGCCGCCGAAGCTCTGGTTCACGTATATGGGCACCGACGCGCCGTCCGCGTAGTCTATGCCGCCAAAGAGAGCGCCATACATATTAAAGAGATTGCCGCCCTCGCGGGGAAGGTCCACGAGGGTAAGGAAGGAGCGGGCTTGGGCAGAGATGCGCCAGAAGTCGCTGCGAGCGTTTATGAAGCCGGGTCCCCATTCTCCCGCAAGCTCGGCGTAGACGCCGTTTTTGGCCCTGTGCCTGTTCGTGACCACGGAGTCGAAGCTGATACCGGCCATGAGCGAACTGCCGAACAGCCCTTCCGCGTCCTCAAACAGGGCTATGGGAGCGTCGTTCTGGTACAGGTCGAAGCGCCCCCTATAGAAGCCGAAGAGCTCCACGAGATTATCGCCGTCGTCGCGGAGCGCCAGGCCCTGAAGCAGGGCCGCCTCCCACTGGAAATTCGGGCTATTGTATTTATCCTCGCTGTAGAACGGCTGGCCAAGCGCGTCGCGCATGATCAGCTTGTCCTGGTAGCCGCCGCCGGCCTTGAAGAACAGCACGGTGTCGCCGCCTAGGCCGAAGTCCAGCCCCTCATAGCTCAGCGTGAGGTCGGCGCCGGTAGGGATAATGCCGTTGAGCATGCGCACCCCGGCGAAGCCCAGCCGCCACTCGCTCGCCGCCTCGGCTTCCTGGGCGCCTAACGCCGCGAGCGCCGCGCAGGCCAGTATACAGGCTACTAGAGTCCTCCGCATGGCCGGCCTCACTACGCCCTGCCCGCGGAGCCGAGCACCTCGCGGTTTTTGTGCATATAGAGCTTCTTAAGCTCGTCCCGAGCCGGCCCTAAGTACTTGCGGGGATCGAACTCGCCGGGATTCTCGGCGAACACCTTGCGTATGAGGGCGGTCATGGCCAGGCGGCCGTCGGAGTCTATGTTTATCTTGCACACGGCGCTCTTGGCCGCCTTGCGCAGCTGCTCTTCGGGTATGCCCACCGTGTCCTTGAGCTTGCCGCCGTATTGCAGGATCATCTTGGTGTACTCCACTGGCACCGAGGACGAGCCGTGCAATACGATGGGGAAGCCGGGTATGCGCTTCTCTATCTGCTCGAGTATGTCGAAGCGGAGCGGGGGCGGCAGCAGGACGCCGTCCGGGGTGCGGGTGCACTGCTCGGGCTTGAACTTCATGGCGCCGTGGCTGGTGCCTATCGATATGGCCAGGGAATCGACGCCGGTCTTCTTGACGAAGTCTTCCACCTCGTCAGGCTGGGTGTAATTGCTGTGCTCGGAGGATACGTCGTCCTCCACGCCCGCCAGGACGCCGAGTTCTCCCTCCACCGACACGTAATTGGGGCGGGAATGGGCGTATTCGCATACTTTTTTGGTAAGGGCCACGTTCTCGTCGTAGGGCAGGTGGCTGCCGTCTATCATGACGCTTGAAAAGCCGTTCTCTATGCAGTCCACGCAGAGCTCGAAGCTATCGCCATGGTCAAGGTGGAGCACGATGGGAATGGCATAGCCTAGTTCCTTAGCGTACTCGACGGCGCCGCGGGCCATATTCCTAAGCAGGGTAGAATTGGCGTACTTGCGCGCGCCGGAGGACACCTGGAGTATAACCGGGCTCTTAGTCTCCACGCAGGCCTGTATGATGGCTTGCATCTGTTCCATATTGTTGAAGTTGTACGCGGGCAGCGCATAGCCGCCGTTTACGGCCTTCTTAAACAGCTCAACGGTGTTTGAAAGGCCGAGTTCCTTATAACTGGTCATGACGTCTCCTTGAAGAATGGGCTCAGCTCGAGCCTCGGCTAGAGAGGCGGCGTTCGCGGCTCTCGATATGCTATGGCTAGAAGTCTAGGGTCGAGGCGCTTGAGCGTCAAGACCCGGCGCTTGAGCTTGCCTTTAGCGGCAATCTGCCCTACCATGGCCTATCCGCATGAAAAAGCGCCAGACCCTTGCCATGACGATATACGCCGCGTTCTTCCTTACGCTTTTGGCCTGCGGCACCGAGCGGCGCGCCGACCTTGCCATCCT
This sequence comes from Treponematales bacterium, assembly GCA_041741035.1. Taxonomy (GTDB): domain Bacteria; phylum Spirochaetota; class Spirochaetia; order Treponematales; family UBA12059; genus UBA5200. Next base: position 284 of record JBGSKZ010000579.1, on the reverse strand, counting down.
TGATCCGGCCTTCGCCGGACTTTTCCCCTCGGCCGGCTCCGCCCTGCGCAAGGCCGGCTACACGCTACTCGTGCTCCCAACGGAAGATAGCTCCCGAAAGCTCTTCGAAGCCCTTGAAGCGTCCCTTCCCTCCCGCCTTATACTGGCGCCGCTCCTGGCGCAGCAGATACCGGCCATAGCCAAGAGCAGGCCCGGCCTGGCCATAGGGGCGCTTGCCTTCGAGGAACAGAGCATAAGCGGGGCCGCGGCCGTGCTGCGCTTCCGCGCCCAGGACGCCGCTCGCG
>JBGSKZ010000578.1:0-1282 GCA_041741035.1 Treponematales bacterium | reverse complement strand
GCTGGGCGGCTTCGCCCTGCACCTGCTGAGGGACTGAGCAGCCATGGGTACGCTGCAAACGGCCATAGAAAACTGCGCGCGGGATAGCGGCTTCAGCGGCGTCGTGCGCGTAACCGGGCCATCGGGCCTTATCTTCAGCGGAAGCTGGTAGCCTCTCCATAGTCGGCGGGGACCACGGGGTAGGCTTCGATTCCAGGGTATACCCTGAGCGAGGCTTGATCCTGTCCATACTCTCCAATCAGAGCGACGGAGAAGAGGAAATGCGCAGGGTGCTGCTCGAAGAGCTGGCAAAGCGGCCCTGATGGGGAGCCGGGCGCAACAAGCCTCGTAACACCCTGAAAATCTAACCTAATCCTCATATGCCTCAGATGCGCCGTGATATATGCTTATGGCGTGTCTGCTTGAGCGCCGGCGCCGGCATATGGGCCGGAGTAGCGCGTTTGCCCATCCGGCGATGCCGCGGATGGCCCGGGCTGCCTTACAAGGAGCCGGTACAGGGGGTAAGCATGAGTAAGAGCGTTCTGATCATAGGCGCGGGAATAGCGGGCCTCGCGGCAGGCAGCTACCTGCAGCGCAACGGCTTCGATACGCATATCTTTGAACTCCACTCCCTGCCGGGGGGCCTGTGTACCGCCTGGGAGCGCAAGGGCTACCGCTTTGACGGCTGCATCCACTGGCTCATGGGCTCAAGCCCCCGAAGCAATATGCACCATATATGGCGCGAGCTCGGGGCCGCGGAACTGCGCTATATAGAGTGGGATATCTTTACCGTCATTAAGCTCTCGGATGGCGACCGCTTTACCCTGTATACTGACCCGGAACGTTTTGAGATGGAGCTGATGCGCCTGGCCGGCCCGGGAGACAAAGCCCTTGTCCGCTCGCTCGCGGCCGCTTTGCGGAATATGAGCCGCTTCGACCTTCCCGCGGCCTGGGACAAGCTCAGCTTGCCGGAAGCCCTTCGGCTGCTTATGGCCGTACCCGCCGCCCTGCCCATCTTTGGCAAATGGATGAAACTGCCCGTATCCAGCCTCTTGGCTAAAATCGAGTCAGCTAAGCTGAGAGAGGCTTTAGCCGGGCTCTATAGCGGCGATATGGGCGACTTCCCGGTTGCAGGCCTCTTTATGATGCTTGGGTTCATGGTGAAAAAAAGCTGCGGCTATCCGCTTGGCGGCTCGCTTGCCTTTGCCCGCTCGATTGAACGGAAGTACCTGAGCCTTGGCGGAAGCGTCTCATACGGCTTCCGGGTAGACAGTATAGTGGTCGAGGACGGTAAGGCCGTCGG
>JBGSKZ010000577.1:0-2028 GCA_041741035.1 Treponematales bacterium | reverse complement strand
GCTGGGCGGCTTCGCCCTGCACCTGCTGAGGGACTGAGCAGCCATGGGTACGCTGCAAACGGCCATAGAAAACTGCGCGCGGGATAGCGGCTTCAGCGGCGTCGTGCGCGTAACCGGGCCATCGGGCCTTATCTTCAGCGGGAGCTGGGGCTATAGGGACCGGGCCGAGCGCCTACTGGTGAAAGAAGATACCCGCTTCGCCATAGCCTCGGGCACCAAGCTCTTTACCGCCCTGGGCATAGGCCGCTTGGTCGAGCAGGGGGCGCTCCGCCTGGACAGCCCCGTGGGCTCCCTGCATCCTGACTTTCAGGGTTGGATAGACCCGACAGCCACGGTGGAACAGCTCCTTACCCATAGCTCGGGTTGCTACGATTACCTCGATGAGGACGAAATAGAGGACTACGATAATTTCCGCGTGGAAATACCCTGGTGCTACCTGGCTACGCCTTCGGATTACCTGCCTCTCTTCGTAGGCAAGCCCATGAAAGGCCCTCCCGGCGGGGCCTACGCGTACTCAAACGGCGGCTATGTGGCGCTGGGCATACTGATCGAACGCTTAAGCGGCCGGAGCTACCGGGATTTCATAGAAGCAGAAGTGCTCAAGCCTGCCGGCATGAAAGGCTCGGGCTTCTTCGCCTTCGACGAGCTGCCGCCCAATACCGCCAAGGGCTACGTGGACGGCGGCCTTAAGACCAATATCTACAAAGTTCCCATACGGGGAGGCGGCGACGGAGGCATGTATACGAGCGCTCCGGACCTTGAGCTCTTTTGGCGCTCGCTGCTGGGCGGGGCCATCCTTCAGCCCCCTCTGCTGGAAGACTGGCTGCGGCCCCGCCTGCGTATAGACGGCGAGCGCTGGGCCGCTTGCGGCCTGACGCGCAGGACGGAAGCGGGTAGCCTCTCCATAGTCGGCGGGGACCACGGGGTAGGCTTCGATTCCAGGATATACCCGGAGCGGGGCCTGATCCTGTCCATACTCTCCAATCAGAGCGACGGAGAAGAGCATATGCGCAGGGTAGCGCTCGAGGAACTGGCAAAGCGGCCCTGATGGGGAGCCGGGCGCAACAAGCTTCGTAACACCCTGAAAATCTAACCTAATCCTCATATGCCTCGGATGCGCCGTGATATATGCTTATGGCGTGTCTGCTTGAGCGCCGGCGCCGGCATATGGGCCGGAGTAGCGCGTTTGCCCATCCAGCGATGCCGCGGATGGCCCGAGCTGCCTTACAAGGAGCCGGTACAGGGGGTAAGCATGAGTAAGAGCGTTCTGATCATAGGCGCGGGAATAGCGGGCCTCGCGGCAGGTAGCTACCTGCAGCGCAACGGCTTCGATACGCATATCTTTGAACTTCATTCCCTGCCGGGGGGCCTGTGTACCGCCTGGGAGCGCAAGGGCTACCGTTTTGACGGCTGCATCCACTGGCTCATGGGCTCGAGCCCCCGAAGCAATATGCACCATATATGGCGCGAGCTCGGGGCCGCGGAACTGCGCTATATAGAGTGGGATGTCTTCACCGTCATCAAGCTCTCGGATGGCGACCGCTTTACTCTGTATACTGACCCGGAACGCTTCGAGGCGGAGTTGATGCGCCTGGCCGGCCCGGAAGACAAAGCCCTTGTCCGCTCGCTCGCGGCCACGCTGCGAAATATGAGCCGCTTCGACCTTCCCGCGGCCTGGGACAAGCTCAGCTTGCCGGAAGCCCTTCGGCTGCTTATGGCCGTACCCGCCGCCCTGCCCATCTTTGGCAAATGGATGAAGCTGCCCGTATCCAGCCTCCTGGCTAAAATCGCGTCAGCTAAGCTGAGAGAGGCTTTGGCCGGGCTCTATAGCGGCGATATGGGCGACTTCCCAGTTGCCGGCCTCTTTATGATGCTTGGTTTCATGGCGAAAAAAAGCTGCGGCTATCCGCTTGGCGGCTCGCTTGCCTTTGCCCGCTCGATTGAACGGAAGTACCTGAGCCTTGGCGGAAGCGTCTCATACGGCTTCCGGGTAGACAGTATAGTGGTCGAGGACGGTAAGGCCGTCGG
>JBGSKZ010000576.1:0-3542 GCA_041741035.1 Treponematales bacterium | reverse complement strand
ATGGAGCTCAGCTCGTCGCCCACCACGTCGGAAAGGATGAGGGCCACGACCGTGGCCGGCGCCAGGGCCTCGGCGAGCCTACCGCCCTTGACGGCGGACAGATGCCGCCGCACCGCGTTTATCTCGCGTATATCCGCGCCGCTGGCTAGGAGTTCCCTGGTGACGGCCGCCTTGTCCGCCAGGCTGAGGCCGCGCTCAGGCGACTCATAGGGCGCGCAGAGTATGGCCGAGCCGCCGCCCGATACCAGCACGAGGACGAGGGTACGCCCGTCGGCGGCTCGGGCTCGCTCCATGAGGGCTCGAGCGGCGCTTCGGCTCGTCTCGTCGGGCACCGGATGGGCAGCCTCCACGATGCGGATGCGGGAACAGGGCTCGGCGTGCCCGGCCTTGACGGCTACGAGCCCCTCGCTTATGCGCTCGCCGAGGGCGTCCTCCGCCCCTAAGGCCATGCGGGCGCCGGCCTTGCCATAGCCCAGCACGACTATCCTATCGTAATCGCGCAGGTCCAGGTTCAAGCCGCCCTCCGCGGCTATGCGCAGGCGCTTACCCTCAAGTTTAAGCGCGTCCCGTACCATGGGTCGGGGATCGACGCGGGCTACGCCCGCCCTGAAAATAGAGGCGGCATCCTCGCGCAGGCGGGCGTAGTCGGTCATCGTCAACTCCTTTTAGGCTATACCAGGTTTCCCGAAGCTAGTTCCCCGAAGCTTGTTGCTCCCCATAGGTGGGCCTATCCAGACACAAGCTTCGGGAAACTAAGGAAAGGCTATACGAACAGCGACATGACGGCCACGACGAGCGCGGCCACGATGCCTTCTACGGCGGTAGCGCTCGAGTAGGCCTTATAGGCCGTCGATACGGGCATGCCGGAGAACTGGGACACTACCCAGAAATACGAGTCGTTGGCATGCGATATAACCATGGCGCCAGCGCCTATGGCAACGACCGAAAGGGCGGGGTCCAGGCCCAGGCTGGCCATCATGGGGGCCATGATGGTGGCGGTGGTTATGATAGCTACCGTTGACGAGCCCTGCGCGGTCTTAAGGGCGGCCGCGATAATAAAGGGCAGGAATATGCCCAGCGAAAGGTTGGTCATGCCGCCCTTGAGGAATTCGACTATGGGGCTCGCGGCTATCATGGCGCCGAAGGCTCCGCCTGCTCCGGTAATGACCAGGATGATGGCGGAGTCTTTAATGCCGTGGCCTACCCACTCGTCCACCGCCTTGCCCAGCTCGCCCTTCTTGACGAGGAGGAAGCTGGCGAAGACGCCTATGATGAGGGCGGTGACGGGATCGCCTATGAAGCGTATGAATTTTTGCAGGCCTTCCGCGCCGAAAGGCTTGGAGGGGAATTCGGCTACGCTCTTGAACAGGATGAGCACGATGGGGAGCACGATGGGCAGGAAGGAGAGGAAGGCGCTGGGCAGCTTGCCGTACTTGGCCACGATGTCGCTATAGGATTCCTCCACCCCGGATTCTATGGGGTACTTCTTGGCTATCTTGGTGGCCCAGAAGAGGCCGGCCAGCGACGCGGGTATGGCGGCGATGAGGCCGAAGAGTATGACGCGGCCCAGGTCGGCGCTTAAGGCGCCGGCGGCGGCAATGGGACCCGGTGTGGGCGGTACCATGGTGTGCGTGGCGTAGAGGCCCGTTGCCAGCGCTACGGCCATGACCGCCATCGAGGTGTTCGTCTCTTTGGCCAGCGCCTTGTTGAGCGGATTGAGGATGACGAAGCCGGAATCGCAGAATACCGGTATGGATACCACGTAGCCGGCGGCGTTCATGGCGAGGGGAGCGCGGTTCTTGCCTACCAGCTTGAGTATGGCCTGGGTCATGGAAAGGGCCGCGCCGGTCTTCTCCAGGATCTTGCCCATGATGGTGCCGGCCACGATGACGATACCGATATTGGTAAGCGTGCCGCCGAAGCCGGTCTTAATCTTGGCGACGACGTCCAGGGCGGGCAACCCTATGGCGAGGCCGAACGCGAAGGCCACGCCGATGAGCACGAGGAAGGCGTTTACCTTAAATTTCCCCGTCAAGAATACGATGGCCACTACCGCGACCAGCAATAAAATGAGCGCTACTGTTCCGGATACCATGACGTGCCTCCTTAAGGCTAGTAATTTTAGGTATTGTAGGGGGGTATGGGGCGTGTCGTCATGGTGCATATGGCGGAGCTTTTGGTGAAAAACAGTGCACGGTGCACTGTTTTAGGAGCGCAATTCCATATATGAGCCTATGGCCCGTGCAAGGGCTAGCGCGCCGGCGTCCGACCGGGGATCGGCGCCGAAAAAACCGGCCAGGCGCTCAAAGCGTGCCGCCAGGGTATTGCGGTGAACGCCCAGCCTGGCGGCGGCCTCTTTTATGTTGAAACCCGAGGCTTCCAGGGCCGCCACGCTCTCGCTCATGGTCTTGGTAAGCTCGCGGGGTATGGCCGCTGCCACGGTGGCCAGCGCGTCGTCGAGGGCTCCTTGCGGCGCGAGCGATACCAGATACTCGTGAATGTGGTCGAAGAGGAAAGCCGTTTCTATGCCGCCCTCGGAGGGACTATCGATATGAACGGCAAAACCTGAGGCCCCGCGCTTTGCCAGCCACTGCGCCTGCCTATAGGCGCCCCTGTAACGCGAAAAATCCCGCTGGGGGGTGCCCGCGCAGCATTGCAGGGTCGGCAGGTCGGCGGCGGAAGCCAAGGCGCGGCAGTATGAGCGGATCTCCTGCCGGTAGGCGGCTATGAGCCCCTTGGCGCCTGTGCCGCCGGGATCGGAACGGGGCGGCGCGAGCCTGCGGAATACAAGGAGCGAACCGTCGGGCGTGGCGCTGGCTATATCCTGGCTGTCGTGCACGCCCTTAGCCTTTGCCGCGGCCAGCGCGTCCTCGGCGTTCCTGCCCGGCGGCAGGCGAATGAGGATAGCGGCGCGGGTAAGGTCCGGGTCGTAGCCCAGCTTTTCGGCGAGCCCGAGCAACTCGGCCTCGGGGGCCAGTTCCTCGTAGAGCAGATATGCCATAAGGAGGGATTTGCGGCTGCGGCGGCTCATCGTGCTCTCGCGCAGGGCCTCGAGCTCTATCATCGATTCCAGGCTGGTCTTGATGGCGTAGGCTATGCCGGCCACTTCTGCGGGGTCGCCGGTAACGCCCACCACGCCGAGCACCTGCTCGCGTACCGATAGCGGGAGGTTAAGGCCGGGCTTGGTGCCTTCGGGCAGCCTGTCGTCGGGCCGTATGCGCTCCTCGGCGGCTCCTGACTCAAGGAGGTGCCTCGCCGCCGCGTGGTAGCTACCCACGCGCGCGGGGTCGCGGCTGGCTATGATAATGCCGTCGCGGTTCATGATGTTCACGTTGTAGTCGAGCTTCTCGCCCAGCTTACGCAGGAAAGCGGCGGCCATGGCCGCGTCCATGCGCGGTTTCTCGCCGTTCACGGGCGGAAGGAGGCGGCCGCCCCGCCTAGGCTGAAGGTATAGCCCGACGAGTGGGCGGAGCCGCCCGGCGGGTAGTCCGTGGACACGATCTGCGCGCCCGATGCCTCGGCGGCGGCCGCCTTGAGGGGAT
>JBGSKZ010000575.1:0-8205 GCA_041741035.1 Treponematales bacterium | reverse complement strand
GGGCTTTCAAAGGGCAGGTCGATGAGCGAATATTGCCCGGTTTCATAAATGGCGCTCAAAAGCTCGTCGCTTGCGGCTTTAATATCGGGTAGGAGCCATAAGCACAAATCAGGGTTCCAAGTCCTGCCGGGAATACTCCGTAGAGCATTGACTATGTTTTGCTGGTAGGGCGTACGTATAGCCAGCCTATCATGATAATAGAAGAATTCGATAGTCATCGTAGGCTCCTAGTCGGGCTCTGAAGACTATACGCGGCGCTTAAGGAGCTTGCTTGCGCTTGAGGCGCGGTAAAAGTATGAATTTCTGCCTACGACGGCTGATTTAGGCTGCCATCTGGCCAGGAATAAGGGCGTTTGATTACATTGCACGGCGCCGAAACAGCCTGTGCAACGCCTGTCCTTTGCCTGGATGCGCCTGTGCGTTTTTAAATATGGCGTGGCTTCCCTAGGCCGGCTCAGTATAGCTTGGCGCTATGCCGCTGTCAAAACAAAAAGCTCGAGTGCCGGCTTATGCCGACTCTCGAGCTAGAGTTGAGCCTAAGAAGCTACGCTTCTATGTTAGCGGTCAAGTACTCCCAAAATTCCGCCGGGTACGGTTCGGGTTTGGGCGGCGCCGAAGGGGGCGGAGGAGGAAGGCTCGCCGCGTAGTCTTTTTCGCGCACGCTACGCAGGTACTTGTCCGCCACGCTGGGAAAGAGCTCGAGGAGGAGTTCTTCCTTCTCGTCCAAAGCCAGTCGCAGGCCGCCTAATTCAGGAAGCTCGGGATTAGGTTGCTTCTTGTATTTACTAGTGTCATAAGGAGTTTCTTCGCGTACGCCGGCTATTTTCAGGCGGAAGGCAGGATCGATGGCGAAGGGGGTCTTGCCGTAGGAGCCTTTGACGAGGTCGATGAAATTCTTGGATACGTTGGTATAGAAGCTCTTGCCCTGGGTGCGGTCTACCACGCAGTTTACCGCCTGTGCGCCTACGATCTGGCTGGTGGGGGTGACGAGGGGAGGCACGCCGGCGTCGAGCCGCACCAGGGGCACGACGTGCAGCACTTCCTCGACCAGGTGCTCGAGCTTAAGGTCTTTAAGCTGGCTCATCATATTGGTATACATGCCGCCGGGTATCTGGGCGCGGCGCACGATGTCGTCGGGCTCGGGATAGTTAAAGCTCGCCTCGATGCGCTGGCAGAGCCTGAGCACTTCGTCGGCCTTGCCTGCCTTGGCGGCCTCGACGGCTCCATCCAGGAGGGACGAGAGTTCGGGGCTGGGCTTATAGGAGCTCAAGTCTATATCGGGGGGCATGCGCTTGTACTGATCGAAGGCGGACAGCTCCGTGCGTATGCCGCGCAGTTCGCGGTTGATGGAGGCCACGGCGGCGCGGTTCACGCCGGTATCCAGGCCGAGGCGGTCTGCGAGCAGCTGCACGATTTCGTAGGCAGGGGCGGCGGGGCCGCCGGAGAAGTTCATGATGACGGTATCGACGATGTCCACGCCGGCCACCATGGCAGTCAGCACGCTCGCCGTGCCGAAGCCCGGCGTGCAATGGGTGTGGAGGTCAATTGGTATGCTCACTTCGGCCTTTAAAGCCTTGATGAGGGCCGCGCTCGTGGCGGGGTCTATGAGGCCGGCCATATCCTTAATGGTGATCATGTCGGCGCCCATGGCGGCGAGCGCCTTGGCCTTGCGCACGAAATAGGGTATGCCGAAGAGGGTGCCGGGTATCTTCTTGCCTTTGAAGAAGGCCGATACGCGTTCCTTGAAGCTGAATTTCGGGTCCACGGTATAGCACACGGCGCAGTCGGCCATGCCGCCGTTTTCCTTGACGAAGCGTATGGTGGCCGCCATGTTGTCGATATCGTTGAGGGCGTCGAAGACGCGCATGACGTCTATGCCCGAGCGCACGGAGTTGCGGCAGAAGCCTTCTATTACCGAGTCGGGATAGGGGTTATAGCCGAAGAGGTTCCTGCCGCGGGACAGGGCGGTGAGCTTGGAAGCGCCGGCCACGCCGTCGCGTATGCTCTCGAGCCTCGTCCAGGGATTCTCGCCTAAGAAGCGCATGACCGAATCCGGCACCGCGCCTCCCCATACTTCCATGGCGTAAAAGCCCGCTTCTTTATAGTAGGGGAGTACCCGGTCTACCTGGGCCTGGGTCATCCTGGTGGCGAATTGGGATTGCTGGCCGTCCCGAAGGGTAAGGTCGCGGATGGACAGTCGTGTGCTCATGCGGAATCCTCCTGAAGGGTCGCTCCTGGCGATCGTTGAAGCCATAGCGGGCGATTGGAAGAACTATACAATAAGAACCCGCATAATGGAAGGGCAGGGCGCCAGCTCGGCTCATGTGTTTCAATTTTTGATTTGATTGTTTCAATATATTTACGATTATTTCAATATTTACGGTGGTTTATACTTTGACAGAGCCTGGATAGTACGGTATGCTGATCGCAAGTTCCGTACCGCAGGCCTATTTCTTCTCAGCTTAACCGACCGCGAAGGCTGCTACGGGCAACATTATGAGTGTAGGACCATGAGCGAACAGAAGAAAACCTACGAACACGTGATTCGGGAGCGCTGGTGCAAGGGATGCAATATTTGCGTCGCCTTTTGCCCTAAGCAAGTGCTTACGCTCCGCAACGGCAAGGTGTTTGCCGAGCGTCCAGATCAGTGCATAGGCTGCCGCTTATGCGAATTCCGCTGCCCGGATTTTGCCATAGAGGTACGGGAAAAAGCAGCGGCAGGCGCTCAGCACAAGGATGCCGCGGACATCGATTACGATATCAAGCCGGAGGCGCACCATGACTAAAGCCAAGCTCATGCAGGGCAACGAAGCCTGTACGCTCGGCGCCCTGGCGGCCGGCCTGGACTTCTATGCAGGCTATCCTATCACGCCGTCTACCGAGATAGCCGAGCTCTGCGCCGAAGAGCTGCCCAAGCTCGGGGCTAAATTCATACAGATGGAAGACGAGATAGGCTCCATAGCCGCCATCATAGGCGCGTCGCTCACCGGCCGTAAGGCCATGACGGCCACGAGCGGCCCCGGCTTTTCCCTCATGCAGGAGAATATAGGCTACGCCGGCATTACCGAAGTGCCTATCGTCATTATTAACGTGCAGCGCGTAGGCCCTTCGACCGGCCAGCCTACCTCTCCCGCCCAGGGGGAGGTCATGCAGTCGCGCTGGGGCACGCATGGCGACCATCCCGTCGTGGTGCTGGCCCCGGGCAACGTCAAGGAATGCTTCGAGCTCACCATTAAAGCCTTCAACATAGCCGAGGAATACCGCGTGCCGGTAATCGTGCTGACGGACGAGGTGATCGGCCACATGCGCGAGAAGGTGGTGCTGCCCGAGCCCTCCGAGATCAAGATAGTAAACCGCAAGGAGCCGAGCTCGCCGGGCGGCTATAAGCCCTACGAGGCGGACAACGACGGCGGCGTGCCCCTCATGGCGCGCTTCGGGCGCGGCTATCGCTACCACGTTACCGGCCTCTTTCACGACGATACGGGCTTTCCTTCCAATAAGAGCGATATTACCGACCGCTTCCTCCGCAGGCTGCAGCGCAAGGTGGAGAAGGCCGAACCGGCTATACGCGACTACTTTATAGAATCTACCGACGATTGCGAGGTGCTCGTGGTGGCCTTCGGCTCGTCGGCCATGTCCTCGCTGTCCGCGGTGCGCCAGGCGCGCGCCAAGGGCGTCAAGGCCGGGCTCTTCCGCCCGAAGACCATATGGCCCTTCCCCGAGGAGTTCTTCAAGGGCATAGCCGCAAAGGCGAAGCGGATTATCGTGCCGGAAATGAACCTCGGCCAGCTCGTGCTGGAAATAGAGCGCCTGGCGGGCTGTAAGACGCCCGTCGAGCGCCTGTCCAAGGTGAACGGCGAGCTCTTCCGCCCCGAAGAGATACTTTCCTCCATTATGGGAGCAGCCAAATGAGCGACACCCTCAAGTACTTCCGGGAGAACCGCCTCCCCCATATATGGTGCCCCGGCTGCGGCCACGGCACCGCCACCGGCGCCCTGGTGCGGGCCATAGCCAAGCTCAAGCTCGACAAAAATAAGATCGTCGTGGTATCGGGCATAGGCTGCTCGAGCCGGGCTCCCGGCTACCTGGACTTCGACACCCTGCATACCGCGCACGGCAGGGCCCTGGCCTTCGCCACCGGCATCAAGCTGTCGAGGCCCGAGCTCAAGGTCATCGTGATGACCGGCGACGGAGACTGCACCGCCATAGGCGGCAACCACTTCATACACGCAGCCCGGCGCAACATAGACATAACGACCATAGTCATGAACAACAATATCTACGGCATGACCAGCGGGCAGTACTCGCCTATGACGCCCAAGGGCATGATGGGAACGACGGCGCCCTACGGCAACGTGGAACGCAGCTTCGACCTGGCCAAGCTCGCCATAGCCGCCGGCGCCACCTACGTAGCGCGCGCCACCGCCTACCACGCGGTGCTGCTCGAGGACGTCATAGGCAAAGCCCTGCTCAACAAGGGCTTCTCCGTGGTCGAGGCCATTACGCAGTGCCCTACCTACATGGGGCGCAAGAATAAGATGGGCGGCGCGGTTGAGATGCTCAACTGGTTCAAGGATAGCGCGGTGAACGTGAAGGCCGCCGCGGTGCTTCCCCCGGAAAAACTCGTAGGCAAGTTCCTCATAGGCGAGCTGCATAACCAGCCAGAATCCGAATTCACGGCGGAATACGCCGCCATGGTCGAGCAGGTTCGGCGCCGCTTCGACAACTTTCAGGGAGGGGTACGCGAATGCGGACAGAATTCCGACTAAGCGGCTCAGGCGGCCAAGGCCTCCTGCTCGCGGGCATAGTGCTCGCCGAGGCGGCCATACTCGAGGATAAGAACGCGGTGCAGACGCAGAGCTACGGGCCGGAGGCCCGCGGCGGCGCGTCCAAGGCCGAGGTGGTCATATCCGCCGAGGATATCGATTACCCGAAGGCCACGGATCCCGACTATCTCCTGGCGCTCACGCCCGAATCCTACAAGACCTACGGCGCCCTCATGGGCAAGGGCACGATCATCGTGGACGCCTCCGTGCCGCTAAGCGCCGACATTAAGGCCCGTACCCTGAGCGTACCCATACTCAGGACGGCCGCCGAGGACTTGGGCAAGAAGGTCGTGGCCAATATCGTGGCTCTCGGCGTGCTGGCTGGCGTGTCCGGTATAGTGGGAGAGAAAACCCTCGAGCTGGCGGTTAAGAATCGCGTGCCCAAGGGCACCGAGGACCTGAACATAAGCGCGCTCCGCAAGGGTTTTGAGTTAGCGGCCAAAGCTAACGCATAGGATAGTAAGCCCGACCACTGCGGAGGCGCGCGGACACCGACGGAAAGCCGGCCCTCCGGCGCCTCCGTTTTCGTTTGCCCCGCTTATCCCTGCTGCTAGAGGAGACCGACATGGACGACAAGGACGCGATTCAAAAAGGCGCGGAGGCCTATCAGGCCGGCATAGACAAGGCGCTCGCCAAGTTCCCCGAGCGCAAGAAGGACTTCGTAACCGGCTCCAAGAGCCCCGTAGCCCGGCTCTACACGCCGCTCGACGGCGCCAAGGCGAGCTACATGGAGCGCATAGGCTTCCCCGGCGAATACCCGTATACGCGCGGCGTGCAGAACACTATGTACCGCGGCCGCTTCTGGACCATGCGCCAGTACGCGGGCTTCTCCACCGCCGAGGAATCCAATAAGCGCTACAAATTCCTCCTTGAGCAGGGCACCACGGGGCTGTCGGTGGCCTTCGACCTGCCCACGCAGATAGGCTACGACTCCGATCACCCCCTGTCCCAGGGCGAAGTGGGCAAGGTGGGCGTGGCCATAGACTCGCTCGCCGACATGGAAATCCTCTTCGACGGCATACCCCTCGATAAGGTATCCACCTCCATGACCATAAACGCGCCAGCCTCGGTGCTCCTGGCCATGTACATAGCCGTTGCCGAGAAGCAGGGGGTTAGTCCCGACAAGCTGGAAGGCACCATACAGAACGACATACTCAAGGAGTACGTGGCCCGCGGCACCTATATCTTCCCGCCCGAGCCCTCCATGCGCCTCATTACCGACATCTTCGCCTATTGCTCCAAAGAAGTGCCTAACTGGAATACCATATCCATATCCGGCTACCACATACGCGAAGCGGGCTCCACCGCCAGCCAGGAAGTGGCCTTCACCATAGCGGACGGCATAGCCTATGTGGACGCGGCCATCAAGGCGGGGCTCAGCGTGGACGACTTCGCGCCGCGCCTGTCCTTCTTCTTCAACGCGCACAACGACCTCTTCGAGGAAGCCGCAAAGTTCCGCGCCGCCCGCCGCGTGTGGGCCACCATCATGAAGGAGCGCTTCGGGGCCAAGAATCCCAAGAGCCTCATGCTGCGCTTCCACACCCAGACCGGCGGCTCCACGCTCACCGCCCAGCAGCCCGACAACAATATCGTGCGCGTGGCCATACAGACCCTGGCCGCCGTGCTCGGTGGTACGCAGTCCCTGCACACCAACTCCAAGGACGAGGCGCTCGCCCTGCCCACGGAGGCGTCGGTGCGCATAGCCCTGCGCACGCAGCAGATCGTGGCCTACGAATCGGGAGCCACGGAGACCATAGACCCGCTTGCGGGCTCCTATTACGTGGAAAGCCTCACCGACCGCATAGAGGAAGAGGCCCTGTCCTACATAGCCAAGATAGACTCGCTCGGCGGCGCGGTAAAAGCCATCGAGAAGGGCTACGTGCAGCAGGAGATACAGGACGCCGCCTACGCCTACCAGATGGACATAGAGTCCGGCGAGCGCGTGGTCGTGGGCATGAACAAGTTCCAGATCAAGGAAGAGCCGCCCAAGGGCCTGTTGCGCGTCGACCCCATCGTGGGCGAGCAGCAGACCCAAAAGCTCAAGGCCCTTAAAGCCAAGCGCGACAACGCCAGGGTGGAGAGCGCCCTGCGCGCGGTAAAGGCCGCGGCCCAGGGCGGCGACAACCTCATGCCGGCCATATTGGAGGCCGTGCGGGCCTACGCGACTCTCGGAGAGATCAGCGACGTCCTCAGGCTCGTGTTCGGCGAGTACCAGCAGAAGGTCATACTCTAATAAGGCAGGTGTATATGGAACGGAAAATACGCGTACTGGTAGCCAAACCCGGCCTCGACGGCCACGACCGCGGCGCCAAGGTGATAGCGCGGGCGCTGCGCGACGCGGGCATGGAAGTGATTTATACGGGCCTTAGGCAGACGCCCGAGCAGATCGTGAGCGCGGCCATACAGGAAGACGTGGACGTGGTGGCCATGAGCATACTTTCCGGCGCCCACAACCACATCTTTCCGCGGGTTACGGAACTCCTGAAAGAGAAGGGCATTGACGACGTGCTGGTCATAGGCGGCGGCGTCATACCCGACGAGGACATAGCCGGGCTCAAGGCCGCCGGCATAGCCGAGGTATTCACGCCGGGCACGCCCACTTCGGCCACGATAGACTTCATCAAGAACAACCTGAAGCGCAAGGCTTAAGCCTTATGGACGAAGCGCTCTCCCTCGCGGGACGGGTACGCGAAGGCGACCCCAGGGCCACGGCCCGCTTGATCAGCATGGTCGAGCGGGAGGATCCGTCGCGCCTTGAGTCGCTTAAGGCTATCCATGCCTGGGGGGGGCGCGCGCAGGTCATAGGCATAACCGGCCCGCCGGGCTCGGGCAAGAGCACCCTCACCGACAAGCTGGTGGCCGAGCTACGCTCGCGCGGCAGGCGCGTGGCCGTGGCCGCCATAGACCCCTCGAGCCCCTTCACCGGCGGCGCCATACTGGGCGACCGCATACGCATGAACCGCCACGCCACCGACGAGGGCGTATTCATACGCAGCCTGGCCACGCGCGGGCATTTGGGCGGGCTATCGCGAGCCTGCTCGGAAACCGTGCGCGTGCTCGACGCCGCCGGCTACGACGACATCATCATAGAGACCGTGGGCGTGGGCCAGTCCGAAGTGGACGTGGTGCGCCTGGCCGATACCGTGGTGCTCGTGTCGGTGCCCGGCCTTGGCGACGACATACAGGCCATCAAGGCCGGCGTCATGGAGATAGGCGACGTGTTCTGCGTGAACAAGGCGGACAAGGACGGCGCCGAACGCGTGGTGCGCGAGATACGGGCCATGCTCGAGACCGCGGTCATGAACGGAGCCTCTACGCGCTTTTCCGAGCTCTTCTCCGCGCTGTCGTCCCTGAGCGGCGCCGCCGCCGCTCCCGCGCC
>JBGSKZ010000574.1:0-3167 GCA_041741035.1 Treponematales bacterium | reverse complement strand
GGCGGCCGTGGCCTGCCAATCCTCGCCGGCCTTGCCCATGACCGCTATAAGCTGGCCTACGGCCGCTGAACTGCCGGCCGGCAGGAGTATCTTAAGCAGAATGCCGGAGGCCGGCGATTCGTAGGCCATGGTGGCCTTGTCGGTCTCCACCTCGCAGAGGGCGTCGCCGCCCTTGAGGGCCTGGCCTTCCTTGGCCACCCACTCGGCTATCACGCCTTCGCTCATGGTGGGGGAAAGGGCTATCATGAAAATGGGCTCAGCCATGGTTTGCCTCCAGGTACAGGGCGCGTTTGGCCGCCGCCACTATCTTCTCCACGCTGGGCTGAACGGCCAGCTCGAGCGCGTGGTTATAGGGCATGGGCACGTCCTCGCTGGAAACGAATTCCACCGGCGCGTCCAGTATGTCGAAGCGCTCGGACGATATGCGCTGCGCCACGTAGGAGCCCATGCTGGCCGCCGGCCAGGACTCGTCGACCACCACCGCGCGCTTGGTCTTGGCCACGCTGGCCATGATCGTGCCCTCGTCCAGAGGGCGCAGGCTCCGCAGGTCTATGACTTCGGCCTGCACCCCGAGCTTCTCGAGCTCGGCGGCCGCCAGGAGCAGCATGTGCACGGGCTTGCCGAAGGACACGAGCGTTATGTCCGCGCCTTCGCGCAGCACGGCCGCCTTGCCTATGGGCGTGAGGAATTCCTCGTCGGGCACCTCGCCCTTAAAGCCGTAGAGCATCTCCGCCTCGAGCACGACCACGGGGTCCGGATCGCGTATGGCGCTTTTTAGGAGCCCGTAGGCGTCAGCGGGAAAGGCGGGAGCCACCACCCGTATGCCGGGTATATGGGCCCAGTAGCTGGCCAGGGCCTGGGAGTGCTGGCTGGAGAGGTACTCCGCCGGCCCGTTGGGGCCGCGGAATACGATGGGCGCGGACAGCTGGCCGCCGGACATGTGCCTGGTCTTGGCCGCCTCGTTCACCACCTGGTCTATGGCTAAGAGGGCGAAATTGTGGGTCATCCACTCTACGATGGGCTTTAAGCCGACCATGGCCGCGCCCACGCCGAGGCCGGTAAAGCCCAGCTCGGTAATGGGCGTGTCCAGCACGCGCTCGGGGCCGTATTTTGCCAGAAGGCCGCGCGACACCTTGTAGGCGCCGTCGTACTCGGCCACTTCCTCGCCCATGAGCAGGACCTTGGGGTCCCTCGCCATTTCCTCGTCCATAGCCCTATTAAGGGCGTCCCTGTATGTTAATTGAGCCATTGCATACTCCTACTTGCCCGCCGGGGCGGCCGGTCCACCCGACGGCGCCATGAAAAAAGCCTCACCCGCGTAGATGTCCTCATAAAGCGTGTGAAGGGCCGGCTCCGGCGACGATTCGGCGAAGGCCACCGACTCGGCCACGAGCTTCTCGGCTTCGGCCTCCTGGGCCGCCGCCTTGGCCTCGTCCCAGAGCTTGGCCTTCTTCATCGCCTCCTCGAGTATGAGTATAGGATCCTGCTTCTTGTACTCGTCCACTTCTTCGCGCGTGCGGTATTTCTGCGGGTCGCTCATGGAGTGGCCCTTGTAGCGGTAGGTGCGCGCCTCTATGAGCACGGGCTTGCCCTGCCGCGCGTCGGCGAGCGCCCGCTGGGCCGCGTCGCGCACGGTGAGCACGTTCATGCCGTCCACCAGCTCGCCGCGTATGCCGTAGGCCGAGGCCATGAGGGAAAAGTCGTCCACGGCCGATACGCGCTTCCAGCTGGTGCCCATGCCCCACTGGTTGTTCTCGCACACGAATACCACGGGCAGCGACCAAATCTTGGCCAGGTTAAGCGCTTCGTGGAAGGCGCCCTGGTGTATGGCGCCGTCGCCGAAATACACCACCGTGGCGCCGCCGGTCTTCTCGTATTTCTGCGCGAAGGCCACGCCGGTTGCCACCGGTATCTGGGCGCCCACTATGCCGTTGCCGCCAAGGAAATGCTTCTGGGCGTCGAACATATGCATGGAGCCGCCCTTGCCCCGCGAGCAGCCGCTCACTTTGCCGAAGAGCTCGGCCATGATGGCCTTGGGGTCCATGCCCGCGGCCAGAGCATGGCCGTGGTCGCGATAGCCGGTAAGCACGTAATCCTTGGCCATGTCCATGGCCGAGGAAAAGCCCGCCGCCACGGCTTCCTGGCCGTTATACAGATGGCAGAAGCCGCCTATCTTGCGCAGGCCGTACATCTGGCCGGCCTTCTCCTCGAAGAGCCGCATGAATACCATGTCGGCCCGTAGTTTCCAATAGAGTTTCGCGTCGGGGGCGCTCATTCGGCGGCCTCCTTCTCTATCATCAGGTTTTCCATAGGTTTATAGAATTTCACCCTTTCTATGGCGGTCTCGATGACGATGAGCTTGCGCGGATCCGGATTGACGCGCCAGAAATTCTCCAGGTTTGAGCCGAGGGCTTCGAGCACCTCGGCCTTGAGCTGCGGATTGTCCATACTCACCGCGCGGCCCCGGAGCTGCACCACTTGGTCTAGGGAGGGGCTCTGGAAGCTCCACTCCACCTTGTCGTTTTTTTCCAGGTCGCGTACCTTGCGGCTGCCGCCCACCGATACGCAGTACAGGTAGCCGTGCTCGCGGGCTATGGTGGCCGCGGTCATCCAGCGGGAGCGGGGGTAGCCGTCCTCCCCTATGGTGGTAAGTATGCCCACCCCTACCGTCTCAAGCAGGGCCGCGAACGCGCGCATTGGATCGTTGTCTTTCATGGTTTTCCTTTTCCGGCTTCTTCCGGCTTTAACGCCGCAAGCGCCTCGTTTTGCGTCTGTATGCATCGGGACGAAAGCCGTCCGTATATCCAATCATGCTGGGAGAAACGCGCTGCGGCCGCGGCGAGGTCGGCAGGGCACAGCAGGCGCTCCGAGCCTAAGGCTTCTTCGGACGCCCGAGGCGCGTCAGCCGACGCCTCGCTCAGCGCGCGCAGCAGAGCTTCCCGCACCCGGTCCATGCGCAGGCCGGGCGAAATATCGCTTAGCGTCGCCACTTTCGAGCCCACGGACAACACCCGGGCCTTCAGGCTTAGCCCGCCGGCGGAATCGTTTCCGTAGCCTGGCCTTTCATGCGCGCATAGGTAGCGGGACAAGGCTCCAAGGTCGCTGTCCACCAGCAGGGTGCCGTGGAACACCAGTGCCCCGCCGCCGGCCGCGCTCGCCGTGCCGCC
>JBGSKZ010000573.1:0-2836 GCA_041741035.1 Treponematales bacterium | reverse complement strand
GGGGCGGGATCGCGCCTTTCAAGCCATCCTTCCTCTCTGGGGTAAAATGCTGAACGTAAGAAAGACGCGCTCAGAAAAAGTTATCAGCAACGATAAGCTCTTGCCCATTATTATGACGCTTGGTACCCATGCGGGTCCGGGCTTTGATTTATCTAAACTGCGGTACCATAAAGTCATTATTATGGCCGATGCAGACGTGGACGGCTCGCACATACGCACCCTGCTCCTTACCTTCTTCTATCGCTATATGACGGAGCTGCTCCTGAAAGGCCATGTGTACCTGGCCATGCCGCCGCTGTATAAGATCGTCATCGATAAGAAGATCCAATACGCCTACGACGACACGGAGAAGGACCGCATCCTGAAAGAAAGCGGCAAGGATCCGGAGAAGGTGCAGATACAGCGCTATAAGGGCTTGGGCGAGATGAATCCCGAGCAGCTCTGGGATACCACCATGGATCCTCAGCGCCGCAATATCATGCGCATACAGATGGACGACGCGGTGGAGGCGGAATCGGTCTTCACTACGCTCATGGGCGAGCAGGTAGAGCCTCGCCGGCAATTCATAGAGGAGAACGCCCTGTCGGTCTCCTACCTGGACGTGTAACATGACAGAACAAACCGGAAAAATCATACCCATAGCCATCGAGGAAGAGGTAAAGACCGCCTACCTCAACTACGCGATGAGCGTAATCGTGGCCCGCGCCCTGCCGGACGCCCGCGACGGCCTTAAGCCCGTGCACCGCCGGCTCTTGTACGCCATGGACGAGCTCGGCCTCAAGCCCAGCGCCGCGACCAAGAAAAGCGCCCGCATCACCGGCGACGCGATGGGTAAGTACCATCCGCACGGCGACCTGTCGCTCTACGACGCCCTGGTGCGCATGGCCCAGGATTTCAGCCTGCGCTATCCCCTCGTGCACGGCCAGGGCAATTTCGGCTCGGTGGACGGCGACCCCGCCGCCGCCAGCCGCTATACCGAGGCCAAGCTTTCCAGGCTCGGCGACGAGCTCCTGTCCGATTTGGAAAAGGAAACCGTAGACTTCGCGCCGAATTACGACGAGAGCCTCACCGAACCTACCGTGCTGCCCTCGGCCTTCCCGAACCTCATCGTCAACGGCTCCTCGGGCATAGCGGTGGGCATGGCCACCAATATGGCCCCGCATAACCTGGTGGAAGTCACCGACGCCATAGCCGCCTATATCGACGACCCCGACATAACGATAGACGGCATCATGAAGTTTGTCGCCGGCCCGGATTTCCCCACGGGCGGCATAATCTTCGGGCGCCGCGGCATACGCGAAGCCTATCTGACCGGCCGCGGCAAGCTTACCGTACGGGGCAAGTTCATCATCGAGACCCTCAAGGCAGGCAAAGAGCAGATAGTCTTTACTGAAATTCCCTATGCGGTGAACAAGGCCAACCTGGTCATCAAGATAGCCGAGCTTATACGCGACAAGGTCGTGGATGGCGTCGCTGATGTACGCGACGAGTCAGACCGCCAGGGCATGCGCGTGGTCGTCGAACTCAAGCGTGGAGCGATAACCAAGCTCATCCTCAACAAGCTCTTCGCCCATACGCCCCTGCAATCCACCTTCGGCATCATCAATTTGGCCCTGGTCGGCGGCAGGCCCAAGCTCCTGACCATAAAAGACCTGATCAAGTGCTTCGTGGACCACCGCGTCGACGTCATAACCCGACGTACCCGCTACGAGCTGCGCAAGGCCGAGGAACGCGCCCACATACTCGAAGGCCTCGTCATCGCCATCGAGAATATCGACGAGGTCGTGCGCATCATCAAGGCGTCCAAGAGCATAGACGCGGCCAAGGCCGCGCTCATGGAGCGCTTCTCCTTAAGCGAGATCCAGTCGCAGGCCATCATCGACATGCGCTTAGGCCGGCTTACCGGCCTGGAAATCGAGAAGCTCCGCGCCGAACTGGCCGAGGTGCTGGCCAAGATAGCCTACTACAAGGACCTCCTGGCCAATCCGCAGAAGATACTGGGCCTTATCAAGGACGAGACGCGGGTCATAGCCGACAAGTACGGCGACCCGCGCCGCACCGAGATAGTCTACGACGAGGTCGAGGCTATTAATATCGAGGACCTGATAAAGCCCGAGGAAATGGTCATACTCATTTCCAACAAGGGCTTCATCAAGCGCGTGTCGGTAAGCTCGTACCGCAGCCAGGGCAGGGGAGGCAAGGGCTCCAATTCCACCTCGCTCATGGACGAGGACTTTATCGAGCAGATCTTCATAGCCAACACCCACGATTACATCATGTTCATAACCACCGCGGGCAAGGCCTACTGGCTTAAGGTGCATGAAATACCCGAGGCTTCCAAGGCCGCCCGCGGCGCCCATATCAAGAGCCTTTTGGCCATAAGCCCGGACGAGGAAATAACGACGATAGTAGACCTCAAGGGCTTTACCGACGACGTGTTCCTCTTCCTCGGCACCCTGCGCGGCGTGGTCAAGAAGGTGGCTACCAAGGACTTCGCCAACGCCAAGACCAGGGGCATCATAGCCATACACCTCGACGAGAACGACCGCCTCGTATCCGCCTGCAAGACCGGCGGAACCGACGACGTGGTGCTCATCACCAAGCGCGGCCAGGCTTTGCGCATGCATGAGGCGGCTGTGCGCGTCATGGGCCGCGGCAGCAGGGGCGTGCGCGGCATTAACCTCAAGAGCGACGCCGACGAGCTTTGCGCCATGCTCCGCGTATCCCCGAACGAGCAGATGCTGCTCATCAGCGAACAGGGACACGGCAAGCGCACCGATTACGACAACTTCTCCGAGCACGGCCGCGGCACCGGCGGGCAGAAGATCTACGATCC
>JBGSKZ010000572.1:0-2533 GCA_041741035.1 Treponematales bacterium | reverse complement strand
CAGGCGAGCCCGCTCGAAGGCGAGCTCGCCGCGCTCTTTGCCCCGGGTTGCGATTTCGGCCGCCTGGACGAGGTGGCGCAGACGCAAGCGCTGCTCTCCGTCGCCCTTCGCCCTTCCTGCCGCGAGGAATTGCTCGAGGCTAATCCCTTCCTGGAGCGCTGGTACCGTGCGGACAGCCCCGCGGCCTCGGAACTTGCCCCGGCGGAAGCCCCGGCCGGAAGCGGTTCCGTCGCGGAACGATTGGCTTTCTGGTCGGAGCCAGCCTACGGCCGCACCCTTAAGGCGGCTTACGAGAGCCTGCTTGAGGCTAAGGAAAGCGGCGCGGCGCTCGATCTGCCGGATAAGGCCGCGCTGCTCGACGCGTACCTGACGGGAGGCTCCTTCTATGCCGTCGGGCTCTAAGCCGAGCCCTTCGGGCGCGCCGGGCTTTGAGTTCAGGTCAAGCGAGGCGCCTAAGGGCCTGCGGCAAGAGTTGCGGCGCTATATAGCGCGCCACGGCCTGCGCCAGGACCAGGTCATAGAGCCTCCCTCCGGGCTCGGCCCGTATGAAGGGCTCCTGGGCAAGGGCCTGCCTCGCGCGCCTAAAGCCATAGCGCTGGACGTGTACGGCACCCTCCTCGCGGGCCTGCAGGCGGAGCCCGGCGCGGTGCGGGCCGCCAGCCCTGAAGGCGTGGACTTAAGCTCGCGGCTCGCCGCTATAATAGCCGAGGACCACACGAGCGCCAGGGCGGCGGGCATAGCCTGGCCGGAAGTCGACGGCATTTCCGTGTTCATGCGCGCCTTAGGCGCGGAAGCGGAGGAAGCCGCCCGCGCCTGCGTGGCCTGGGAATGCGCGGTCAATCCCTGCGCCCCCATGCCAGGGGCCTTGACCTTCCTGGACGCCTGCTCGTCGGCCGGGCTTAGCCTGGCCATCGTTTCCAACGCTCAATTTTATACGCCCCTCTTCCTGGCGGAAGCCTTCGGCCGCGAGCTGTCGGGGCCAGGCGGCCTTGGCTTCAGCCCCGAGCTCTGCTTCTGGTCCTATCGCGGCGGGAGGGCCAAGCCGGACGGGTGGATGTTCCTTAGGCTGGCGGAAGCCTTAATAGCGAGGGGCGTAAGGCCTGAGGATACGCTCTATATAGGCAACGACGCCCGTAACGACTGCCTCGCGGCCCGAGGGGCCGGCTTCATGTCCTTGCTCTTCGCCGGCGACGCCCGCTCCTATAAGCCGCGCCGCGGCGAGATCGCGAGCGATGCCCCGCCCGCCGACAGCCTCTGCCTGTCCTGGCGCTCGGTATCGGCGCTGCTTTTCGGCGACGGATTACCCGCTTCCCCGAAGCCTATGTCTCCCCGCTCGGGCCAGGTCCCGTAGCAGGGGCGTCGGGGGCCGCACTCCAACGCGCCGCGCCCCCCATGCCCAAGACCTAAGCTTCGATGAACTAAGCATAGATTTAAGGAGTGAGCGATGTATTTAACCAAGGCCCGCGAAATCAAGCGCATAGGCTTCGTATCGACCCGCTTCCACGGTACCGACGGCGTATCGCTGGAGACCGAGAAATGGAACGAAGTGCTCACCGAACTCGGCTATGAAACCTATTTTTTTTCCGGGCTATCGGATTGGTTCCCCGAGCGCTCCATGGTCATGGAGGAGGCCTTCTTCGGGCATCCGCGCGTACGCGAGCTTCACGACGAGATATTCAAGCATTCCACGCGCAGGCTCGGCCTTACCGCCGAGGTAGGCGAGATAAAGGGTAAGATCAAGAAAGGCCTCTACGAGTTCGTGCGGCGTTTCGATATAGACCTCCTGATCGTGGAGAACGCCTTCGCCATACCCATGCACATACCCTTGGGCGTGGCTCTAGCCGAGCTCGTGGCCGAGCTGGAAATGCCCACGGTGGCCCATAACCACGACTTTTCATGGGAACGGCAGCGCTTCATGTCCGGCTGCGCTGAGGATTACCTGTCCAGGGCCTTTCCGCCCAAGCTGCATAGCATCTACCACGTAGTCATTAATTCCGAGGCGCGCAAGCAGCTCGCTTTCCGCTGCGGTATATCGTCCATCATGATACCCAATGTGTGGGATTTCAGCGCCGCCCCCACGCTGCCCGACGACTACAATGCCAGTCTCCGCGAGGAACTCGGGGTGGAAGACGGCGACACGCTCTTCCTGCAGCCTACGCGCATCGTGGCCAGGAAGGGCATAGAGAGCTCCATCGAGCTGGTCGCCCGATTCAACCAGGTCCGCGGGGGCAAGGGCCGGGGACAGCTCGTCGTATCCCACCCGGTTTTGGACGAGGGCGATCAGTACTTTAAGCGCATCATGGATTACGCCCAATTCATGAACGTTCGGCTGCTCGTGCGGCCGGAGCTGCTTGGCGCCGCGCGCGGCCGTAGAGAGGATGGCGGCAAGAGTTATTCCCTGTGGGACGCCTACGCCCGCTGCGACTACGTTACCTATCCCTCAACCTATGAGGGCTTCGGCAACGCCTTCCTGGAGGCGATATTCTACCGCAAGCCCATATTGGTCAACCGCTACGCTATTTACGCGCAGGAT
>JBGSKZ010000571.1:0-8349 GCA_041741035.1 Treponematales bacterium | reverse complement strand
TGGCGCCGGGCCGGCCGGGGGGGCTCGCGTGGGACGAAGCGCGGGGCGGCATTAACCTCTGGCTCTACGCCGCCGGCGCATCGGGCAGGGAATACGCCGAAGCCTGCCTCCGCCGCGGCTGTATCGTCGCCCCGGAGTCCGCGTTCCGTTTCGGCGGGCGCGCAGACGCCGATGCCCATGTCAGGGTCAGCTTCGGCTCGATACCACTAAGCGAACTTGAGAATGCCGCGAAAGCGCTAATCGCGGCGGCGGAGGATGTACGCCCCGGCCCGCGCGGCTAACAGCCCATGGCATGCTTAAGCGCTTAGCGAACATTGCCCTTGGCAGCGGCACGATTCCGCGCTATACCATTAAGGGCATAGCCTAAGGTTTAGCTAAACTCCTCGTAAGGATAGTCTGCCATGAAAGCATTTACCGTCGTATCGCCCTTTGAGCCTGCCGGGGACCAGCCCCAGGCCATAGCAGCCCTCGCCCAGGGCGTGCTGGCGGGAGAACGCTACCTTACCTTAAAAGGCGTTACGGGCTCTGGCAAGACTTTTACCATGGCCAAAGTGATCGAGGCCGTACAGCGCCCAACCTTGGTAATTAGCCATAATAAGACCCTGTCCGCGCAGCTCTTCAGGGAATTCAAGGATTTCTTCCCCGACAACGCCGTCGAATACTTCGTATCCTACTATGACTATTACCAGCCTGAAGCCTATGTGCCGACGCGCGACCTGTATATAGAGAAGGACGCGGATATCAATCAGGAAATCGAGCGCCTGCGGCTTTCCGCGACACGAAGCCTCATGGAGCGGCGCGACGTAATAATTATAGCCACCGTTTCCTGCATTTACGGTTTGGCCACGCCGGAAGTATACCGGGAGATGAAGGTGGAGGCCGCGCTCGGCAAAGAACTCGATCCAGAGCGCTTCAAGCGCGAGCTCATAAGCCTTCAGTACGAACGCAATGACGCCGTGCTTGAACGCGGGCGCTTTCGGGTACGCGGCGACGTTATAGAAGTCTGCCCCGCGTACGCCAACGAAGCCTATCGCATCGAGCTCGATTTCGACCGCGTCGAACGCATACGCCGCTTCGATTACGTATCCGGCCAGGTGCTCGAGGAGCTCGATGCCGCCGTCATCTATCCGGCAAAGCAATTCGTCATGCCGGAAGCCATGGTACAGAAAGCCATTTCGACCATACGCGCCGAGCTCGACGAACGCTACGATACCCTCATGGCGGCCCAGAAACTCGTCGAAGCCCAACGCCTTAAGACGCGCGTCGAATACGATCTTGAACTCCTCGTGGAGATGGGGCACTGCCCGGGCATAGAGAATTACTCAGGCCCCCTTTCAGGCAGGGCGCGCGGCACCAGGCCCTCCGTGCTGCTTGATTACTACGCCCCAGACTTCCTTACCATAATCGACGAGTCGCACGTTAGTCTCCCCCAAATCGGCGCCATGTACGCCGGAGACCGATCCCGAAAGCAGAACCTCGTTGATTACGGCTTCCGCCTCCCTTCGGCTATGGATAACCGCCCGCTCAAATTCGAGGAATTCGAGGGCATCACCAAAAACGTAATATACGTATCCGCCACGCCGGGCGAGACCGAGACGAAAAAGTCCTCGCGTATCGTTGAGCAGCTTATTCGCCCCACGGGGCTCGTTGACCCGGAAATCGTCGTGCGGCCGAGCGAAGGGCAGATGGAGGATATCTACGCCGAACTCAAGACGCGCATAGCGCGCGGCGAGCGCAGCCTCATACTCACTCTCACTAAGCGCATGGCCGAGGAGCTTTCAGAATACCTATCAAACCTGTCACTGAAAGTACGCTACATACATAGCGAGGTGGAGACCATAGAGCGCGTGGAAATCCTGAAGCAATTGCGCATGGGGGAGTACGACGTGCTCGTCGGCATAAATCTGCTACGCGAAGGCATAGACCTGCCCGAAGTATCGTTCATAGCCATACTGGATGCCGACAAGATCGGGTTTCTGCGCTCCGCTACCAGCCTTATTCAGATAATAGGCAGGGCCGCCCGCAACGCCGCGGGCACGGTGGTCATGTACGCGGACCGCATGTCGGACGCCATGAAATTGGCTATTGAAGAAACCGACAGGCGCAGGGCCGTACAGGTAGCCTATAACGCGAAGCATGGCATTACGCCCATTACCATTAAAAAAGCGGTACAGGATATACTCCAGCGCCACAAGGAAGAAAAGGTCGAAGCCGCTTCCACGGAAATTGAGACTATCAAAGCGGCCTACAACCTCATAGTCCCCGAGCAGCGCACGGCCCTGATAAGGCGCCTCGAGCGCGAGATGCTTGAAAAAGCGAAGAACCTTGAATTCGAGGCGGCAGCGGCGCTGCGCGATGAAATTCAGAGGATCAAGGACGGGCAGGGGTGAAGGTAGAACTTGATATCCAATTCAGCGATACCATGGCCCCGACCCCCCGGGAACAGCAGGAATTAACGCTGCTTAGGGCTCGCTGCAAGGATAAGGACGGATTTGAGCCCGGCATACATAACGATACGGGCTTAAACGCCCTCAAGGAAATAAAGCCATGGCTACTCGCTAAAGCCTGCGGCGAGGACGGAACCGGGCGCATCGCCGGAGCCGCCTGCATCTTCCTTCCAACGAAAAGCGAAGCCGAGATATCCGCCTGCGTAGACCCCCTTTTTCGAGGACAAGGCATCTTTGCCCAACTCTTTAAGCTGGCTATAACGTCACTGCGCGAAGCAGGCGTCCAGAAAGCCCTCCTGGTATCGGATGCGCGGCTAAGCTATGGCCAAACGATCGCCGCGAAACTCGGCATAAAGCGTTCCCATACGGAAAAGACCATGAGTCTCGCGCTCGATGATTCGCATCGAGAAAGCCATTCCGCCCTTACGCCGACGATCAGGTTCCTCCCCGTAACGAAGGATAGGATTGAGCAAGCGTCACTGATATCTGCGCTTGTCTTTGATGAACCCATTGAAGATGCCCGCTGCTTCTTGCTTTCCTGCCTTGAGGATCCAGCGCGAGAACCCTTGCTAGCGATTGGGGCCGGAGGAGCCCTGGGCATGGTTTCGCTGACCCGAGTGGATGAGGAATGCATAGTACATGGCTTGGGAGTGGTGCCGGAGCGGAGAGGGCAGGGCTTTGGCGGGGCAATCTTGGATACGATTCTAGTCATGCTTAAAAAACGCGGAGTATCAAAAATATCGCTTGATGTCGACGATCAAAATCCTAGGGCAGCAGCCCTCTATGAATCAAGGGGATTTACCGTGGATTCGCTCACAGAATATTGGCGTATCGGCCTAACAAAACTCCGGTAGACCTTTGCATGATCCATACCGCCGAATTCGACAGCCTATGCTATCTTCAGCGTGCCGGCGAAGAGATGAAACGCCGTAGAGTAGAGCGAGGCTTGACCCGCAATGAACTCGCCCGTCTCGCCTGCGTGCACGTCAATACCATAGGCTCGATCGAGCGCGGCGAACATGATATCAATAGCACGACCAAATGCTGGATACTCGCCGCGCTGGGAACGAAAAGCCTCATCATGGAAATCCATTGCGACCATATAGAACTCGCCCCGGAACGCGACCTGTTTCCAAGAACGGATATCCAATCGCGTCCGGATGCAGAGGTAGTACGGATTATCGGCAATGCTATCCGCATACAGCGCGAAGGCTTGGGCTTAAGCCTGTCGGAGTTAGCGCTTAACTCGGGCATTCATAGCAACACCTTATGGAATATCGAGCGCGGCTTGGTAAGCAGTACGGGCATTAATCTCCATTGCATATACCTAGCCTTAGGCATCCGCAAAGCGACCCCATCCGCTTTTATGCTCGAGTTTGAATACGCGAATCCCCTACGATTGGCCTTCGGGAATAACAAAGAACGGTAGGGTTATGAAACCACGGCGCGTCAAGGAACTGGCGCTTACGTTATGCGCGGAGCCAAACATAATCGATACCGACGGCGAAACCCAATTTGCCTTCTTTTATCGGGACCTACTCCTTCAATGGCCATTTTTCAAGCGCCATCCCGATTACATTTAACTTATACGGATCAACGAGGACCATGAGAACGTTACGTTGTCACCGCTCTTGCGCGCCGTAATGAAGGAAGGGGTGGGAAGGCTGATACAGCGCCCGGCAGCGCCCGGCAGCGCCCGGCATCGCCCGGCACAATAATAATATTAACGATATGAATGCGTCCTGGCAGCAGGACTTGCCGTCCAAGAAGATTATGTACATGATTGAGACAAAGAGCTGGAGTCGGGCATTGATCCAAGTGACGAAGCAATTTTGGGAATTACGCCCCACTGCCGCGACCAAGCTCGACGCAGCCGTGGACCAAGGCGATAGAAGCCTTGGATCGAAGGATCAGCCATTAGCGATGCCGACTACGCCGCCTCCTACGGTGCTCTATATGCGAGAACAAAAAAGCCACTAGTACGTGACGACGCCAATATCACCTTGGAAAGCAGGTGGAGAGCTCTGAATACCCTTAAGGAACTAGCCCTCACATAGCGGTTAAGCGCCGCCCTTTTAACCGAGATTTATGCTTACTTTGGCAACTGACCAAAAGTACTCATGGCGATGAGTTTGATTATCAAACTACATAACGAAAATCGACTGAAAAAGCAGGCCTACAAGATTACTTCCCCGCTCTATCCGATATGAGTTCTGTATATCCTTGTGAAAGCCTAAGCACTCAACAGTTGATAGCGAGTTTTCCCCTGTGCTACATGAATTAATAGAGGATAATTTAAGTGCCCCATAATCAATAGCGGCCCTTGGATAGGGAATACTTTCAACATTACGAGTTGAAAAACGCTCACTATGCGTTTGCGCAATTGCCTCAGCTTCTTAAACTTGCCGTCAAAAATTTCTAATATTGTAGCTCGGCTTCCTGTTTTACAGCCCTAGACTCCTCCTGTTTCCGCATACGCATCTTCAATTCCAATACTGGTGATAATAAGGTTACTCGATCAAGCTACCCGATTGAATACTCAAAGCCGACGATACTATAGTTTTTTAAATCACCTTTAGGAGTCAGCATGGGGTATTTGCAGAGCAGCATGATTGAATATATGGATATGCGAGGCTATTCTAAGCGAACGATTCAACTTTATTCAAACTGCATTAGGATCCTTGCATATTACTACAAAAAGTCGCCTTTGCTTCTTCAAACTTCTGAACTCTATAGCTTCATGCTCAATCTAAAGCGTAATAATAGGAGTGATTCTACCCTTCATGTCTATTATGAAGCGATCAAATTTTTTTATTCTATGCATAGCATTAACGAACGGATTCCTAAAATCGATTTCTTAAAGCGTACTCGGAAAATCCCTCAAGTTTTAAGCAGCAAGGAAATTATATCAATTTTTAATGAATGTAGGGACCTAAGGATGAAAGCAATATTCTTCATACTCTATTCCGCTGGATTGCGCCTCTCCGAAGTCATTAATCTTGAAATGGGCGATATTGATTTTGACCGAAGAACGATCTTTGTCCGTAACGCTAAAAACAATAAGAACCGCTACACGCTTCTTTCCATTGAAGCCGATCGAATTATCCGCGATTACATAGCGATTTATAGACCGGATACTTTACTATTCTTTAATTCGCAAGATAAAGAAAGGCCCCTTTCGCCTAGCTGTATCCAAAGGCGCTTTAAAAACCTTGTTGAAAAAGCGAAGATTATTAAGAGCGTTCATGTCCATACTTTACGGCATAGTTTTGCAACACATCTTCTTGAAAACGGCACTAGCATTTTTCATATAATGCATCTCTTAGGGCACGCTCATATACAAACGACCATGATCTATTTTCACATGCAAACGAATGATTTATCTAAAATTACATCGCCGCTTGACATCATCATGACCGAATCAAACAAGCTAAATGCATATGATACACTGTTTCTTTATACCGCATAGCTCTGGATAGTGTACAATCCAGGTCGCAATTTGGTTATTGAAAAAGGTCATTGGAAGCTCCAGAATGCAGTTGTCGAGACTAGCATGGAGGAAGGATCCAATGACCAAAACAAAAGATATCACGTTCTTTGAAAACAAGCTACTTCAATTCATCACTGAAGATGATCCACTACTTGCAATGCTACAGTGGGTCACAGACAAGCTGGTCGAGGTGGAAGTGGCCCAGAAGGTTAATTCCCTGAAAGGTAAACATTCCAAGGATCGGACAACATATCGATGCGGAACCAGGGCACGGCGCTTTGATACTCGCCTTGGGTCACTTTACATGGTTATACCGAAACTTCGTAAAGGCGGGTATATCCCATTTTTCGTGACCGAGAAGAAACGCAGCGAACAGGCACTTATAGAGGTCATCCAGGAAACCTGGAAGAACGGTATTTCGACACGCTAAATTGACCGGGTGGCTAAAAGTCTTGGCATAGAACACATCAGTGCGTCCCAGGTGAGCGAGATAAACAAAGGACTTGATGAGATGGTCCATGAATTCCGCACCCGCCCTCTAGAATCAGAATACCCGGTGCTGTGGGTCGATGCACTGTATGAAAAGATTCGTAATGACAGCCGAGTTCAGAATATGGCCGTATTGGTGGTCAAAGGCATTAATCTACAAGGCATGCCACAAATATTAGCTGTGGAACCCATGGAAAACGAATCAGAAGAAACGTAAAGGTAATTGTTTTCCAGCCTGAAAAGCCGAGGCTTGAAAAGCATCTGGCTCTGCGTTTCTGATGCACACAAAGGCTTGCAGGCGGCCATCCGCAAAGAGTTTATCGGTGCCAGTTGGCAGCGATGCAAGGTTCATTTCATGCGGAATATTCTAGCTCATGTTAACCAGAAGGAGAAGGAAGCATTCGCCAGCCACCTGAAACAGATCTTGCTAGGGCCGGACCGTGTGAGTGCCATTGCCAGCGCTGAACGCCTGGCAACCAAGTATGGCAAGCGTTTCTCGCAAGCCATTGAGTGTCTGGAGAATGGGCTAGAAGACTCACTGCAGTTTTATGAATTTCCGGAAATCGACCATCGTAAAATTGCCACTACGAATTCACTCGAGCGGTTGAATGTCGAGATCCGTAGGCGTTCCAGGGTCGTTGGCATTTTCCCAAACATAGGTTCTTATGTCCGATTGATAACATCCTACCTCATGGAGTATGAAGAGGATTGGCAATCAGGACGAAGTTATATTTATCATGAAGCACTAGTTAAGCAGCGAGAGCTACTAAAAATGGCAGCTTGATATTTGAGTTTTCCAATGAACTTGGCAAAATCAAATTGCGAACGATACTGGACACGCTCTAAATTAACCAAATGGAATTTAGAACTATTTGATAAATCACTTTGTATGGACTGCAAGGATCCCATGAATGAATTGCTTACAAAATCTACATGTTTAAAATCTAAGACTAAATACTTTTTCTTATAACAAATCAGCTTTCTTATAACCTTTATTATCTCAGTAGTATAAGTACTTAATGTACCTTTTATCACTAAAACAATTGTACTATGATTATTGAGAAATGTCAGAACCGCAAATATAGCTTGGTAATCCTTAAATATAAAATTATCAGGACCATTTGGCTTTGATTTTATTAGTTTAGCTCCCTTATAGTTACAAATGCTCTTCATTTCATTTTGAAATATTGAGTCTAGTGCATCACTGAAAAAGAAGTATGATTCTTTTTCATTTGAAAACTTAGGTATATATAGACTTGTTCTATTCTTATCATAATTAACCTCAATACATTCTTTTCCACTTCTTATATTCTCAATGTAACCCGATTCTCTTTTACCAACTGAAGGAGCACATAAAACCAATGAATGACACATTATAGTATTTTCTAGATAGTCTTTATATGAATATTCTAAGTATAAACACTTTACATGATCTTCTGTGAATTCTATTTTAATATCTATGAATTTTGCTTTAGTGAATATACTAGATGATAAATAATGACTAAGAATTTTATTCTGATTCCTATAAAATGAATTGCGACTCACTTCATGCTTAGTAATATATTGATCCAGTATATCTATCCCATATTTTAAATTTTTATTCATTCTAACCTCTTACTTTCAATTATATTTTTATATATTTAAATCAGAATGCATTACCCGAAGGGTCCGCATAACATACGCTTAACCGGTAACGCGTACATGGCGCAGAAAGTGCGGGGGAGCGCAGCGACCGGCACTTTCTGTGACATAGCGTTATCCGGTTGAAGCGATTGTTAGAGCTCCCACATTCAAATAGTAAGTGCAACGATGTAGCCAAAAAGAAGGAGAGGTGCGATAGTGCCTACATTCTTCGTCTGCCAAGAAAAGGAATGCATCGTTGAGCTATCAGCACCTCTCCCAAGCAGAACGGTACACCATAAC
>JBGSKZ010000570.1:0-1132 GCA_041741035.1 Treponematales bacterium | reverse complement strand
GCAGCATGCTGGGCGCGAACCTGGGCGCTCGCTTTACCCTTGCTAAAGGTAACGCCTGGGTACGCTGGGTGCTGGCCTTCGTCGTAGTCGTCAGCGCGGGTAAAATGGTATGGGACGCGCTTGTTTGATAAGCCGAGCCTTGGCCGGCTTTAGTTCGCCCTTTCGCCTAAGGAATTTTTCCACATACATTACTATTTTTCTCATTTTATTTTGACCTGGGAAAACAACGAGGCTATACTTATACAGTCTAGGGATCATGGATAAGCGCGGTGTAAAGCAGGTTTCGCGCCAGGAGCCGTAATGATCTCTTTAGCTCTGCCGCGCATCGCTAGCCGCGGAGTCGGGCCGATGGCACCTGGAAGCATGCCCCGGCGGGGCTGACCGGGTACAGGCAAACTAGCAGTCGCTTATTAAGGGATGGCTTATGGAGCAGATCAACACTATCGCCTTGGCCGATCCCGCGCTGTACCCCGATACCGCCCTGCTCCAGGAAGTGCTGGGCGACTCCTTCAAAACGTATCAAGACGCGCTTAAAAGCCTGGCACTAAGCCCGGCCAGGATCGAGCTTATCTTAAGCGCAAAAAACGTGGGTAAATCCAAGCCTTGCACATTCGATATAAAGGACCCGAGCATACTGGATGAATTTGAATCGAACATTAAGTATAAGCTGAGCATACTATGATGCGGCCCTGGATAAAAACGGCAACTGCTTCGATTCGACATACAATAGGCCAATCGCGGCCGCTAGAATAGCGTTTGATTACCGATAGGAGCGATAGTTATGGCAAATTCTACCAAGAGCAGCATGAATCCAAATAGGGTTCATAGGCTGGCATTCAGTTCAGTGTACCCTTTATACATACAAAAAGCGCAGAGAAAAGGCCGTACCAAAGAAGAAGTCGACGAAATAGTATGCTGGCTAACCGGCTACACAAAGCAATCTTTACAGAGCCAAATAAATGCCAACGTAGACTTTGAAGCGTTCTTTAATGAAGCGCCTACGCTTAATCCCAATGCGGCCAAGATTACCGGCGTTATTTGCGGGTACCGCATAGAAGAGATCGAGGATGAGATCATTAGGAAAGTACGGTATCTGGATAAGCTGATCGATGAACTGGCAAAGGGTAAGGCG
>JBGSKZ010000569.1:0-2997 GCA_041741035.1 Treponematales bacterium | reverse complement strand
CGCCTTACCCTTTGCCAGTTCATCGATCAGCTTATCCAGATACCGTACTTTCCTAATGATCTCATCCTCGATCTCTTCTATGCGGTACCCGCAAATAACGCCGGTAATCTTGGCCGCATTGGGATTAAGCGTAGGCGCTTCGTTAAAGAATGCCTCAAAGTCTACGTTGGCGTTTATTTGGCTCTCTAAAGATTGCTTTGTGTAGCCGGTTAGCCAGCACACTATTTCGTCGACTTCTTCCTTGGTACGGCCTTTTCTCTGCGCCTTTTGTATGTATAAAGGGTACACTGAACTGAACACCAGCCTATGAACCCTATTTGGATTCATGCTGCTCTTGGTAGAATTTGCCATAACCATCGCTCCTATCGGTAATCAAACGCTATTCTAGCGGCCGCGATTGGCCTATTGTTTGTCGAATCGATGCAGTTGCCGTTTTATCCAGGGCCGCATCATAGTATGCTTAGTTTATACTTTATGATCGTCTCAAAATCATGCAGCATGCTCGAGTCCTTTATATCGAACGTGCAAGGTCTAGACTTCCCGACGTTTTTTTCGCTTACGATAAGCTCGATCCTGGCCGGGCTTAGCGCCAGGCTTTTAAGCGCGTCTTGATACGTTTTGAAGGAGTCGCCCAGCACTTCCTGGAGCAGGGCGGTATCGGGGTACAGCGCAGGATCGGCCAAGGCGATAGTGTTGATCTGCTCCATAAGGTGCCCCCCTATAAGCGCCAGCTTGGTTGCCCGTGCACATACAGCCTCCCCGGAACGCGCTTCCGGGTACTATTGGTTCGCGTCCGCGGCTACCTATACGCCTCCAGAGCTCTAGCGATCGTTGCGGCGCCTGGCGCGAAACCTGCTTTGCACCGCGCTTATCCATGATCCCTAGGCTGTATAAGTATAGCCTCGTTGTTTTCCCAGGTCAAAATAAAATGAGAAAAATAGTAATGTATGTGGAAAAATTCCTTAGGCGAAAGGGCGAACTAAAGCCGGCCAAGGCTCGGCTTATCAAATAAGCGCGTCCCATACCATTTTACCCGCGCTGACGACTACGACGAAGGCCAGCACCCAGCGTACCCAGGCGTTACCTTTAGCAAGGGTAAAGCGAGCGCCCAGGTTCGCGCCCAGCATGCTGCCTATAGCCAATACTAAGCCGATAGGGATGTGTACTAGGCCCTTGTACATGAACATGGCCAGGCTTATGGCCGTGTAGGAGCCTATGATGACGGTCTTGATGGCGTTGCCTTTGACGAGGTCGGTACCGCCGGCCACGACCAGGGCCCAGGCGAAGAAGAAGCCCACGCCGGCCTGGATAAAGCCGCCGTATATGCCTATGGCGAAGAATATGGCGTAGATTACGGCTTTGGGCAGTCTCGTCGCTTTCTGCTCTTCCCACATTTTAGGCTTGGCTATGAGCAGGACGGCCATACCGGTTATAAGCGCGGCTATGACGATATTCAGGACTTTCTTGTCTACCTGTATGGCTATGAAGGTGCCGAGTATTGCGCCGAAGGTCGATGCCGCCGCCAGGGGTAGCGCTGACTTCAGCGCCAGGGCGCCTTTCTTCTTAAAGCTTATGGCGCCGGATACGCTCTGCAGCAGTATGGATATGCGGTTAGTGCCGTTAGCTAACGCCAGGTCGAGGCCGAGGAAGCTGAGCGCGGGCAGCGCTATGAGGGAGCCTCCGCCGGCTACCGTATTGAGGAAGCCTTGCAGAATGCCAATAACGATTATACCCGCCCAATGGAACCATTGCATGTCTATCATGTTTTTCCTCCAGCCTACCAGACGGCGCAGCAGCCGTCGGTGCGGCCTTCCGTGCCGCCTATGTAGCCGCCTTCATGTTTCCAAATGATTTGGCCCCGGCCGAAGCTGCCTGAATCGCTCTGGAACTGTATGCGGTGGCCGCGCCGCTGCAAGGCGCGCAGCAGCTCGGGCGAAAAGCCGGTTTCCAGCTCGGCTTCCAGGCCCTTCAGCCACTGCCAGCGCGGCGCGTCCAGAGCCTGCTGTGGGTTCATATGAAAGTCAATGCTGTTCAACAGCACCTGCACATGCCCCTGCGGCTGCATAAAGCCGCCCATGACGCCGAAGGGGCCGAGCGCGTCGTCGCTCTGCGTTAGAAAGCCGGGTATGATGGTGTTGTAGGGGCGCTTGCCCGGCTCAAGCCGGTTCGGGTGACCGTCCTGCAGGCTGAAGCAGTGGCCGCGGTTATTGAGCGCTATGCCTGTGCCAGGCACGACGAGCCCCGAGCCGAAGCCCATGTAGTTGCTTTGTATGTACGATACCATGTCGCCCTCGCCATCCGCGCAGCAGAGATAGACGGTGCCGCCGCTCAGGGGCTCGCCCGCCTTAAAGTCGCTTGCCGTTTCCTTTATTAAGGCGGCTCGCCGTCTTCCATAGTCCGGGTCCAGGACTTTCTTGAGCGCTAGGTCGGAAAAGCGCGGGTCGGCTATATACGCGTGCGCGTCGGCGAAGGCCAGCTTGATGGCCTCGATTTGGCGGTGGATGGTATCGGTATCGTCATGGCTGGCCGGCTCGTACGCGGCCAGGGCGTTCAGGGCAAGCAGTGTGGCCAGGCCCTGCCCGTTGGGCGGCAGCTCCCACACCCGGTATCCTTTATAGTCCATGGATATAGGCTCCACCCATTCGGGCTTGAAGGCGGCCAAGTCCTCGGCACGTATAAAACCGCCGCCGCTTTCAGACGCCTTGCATATGGCGGCGGCCAGGCTTCCGCTATAAAAATCATCTGCGTTGCTGTCGGCTATGGCGCGCAGAGTAGCCGCGTGATCGGGCGAACGCCAGAGGGAACCGGGCAGCGGCGCCTGCCCTCCAGGCGCGAATATGCGGAACCATTCCGCCAGCTGCTCCGACTCCAGGCCAGGCAGGCCGTCGCCGTAACGCTGAAAGGCGCGCCGCCAGTACCAGCTCGCGCTAAGGGCAACGGCGTGCCCTTCCTCGGCCAGGCGTATGGCCGGCGCGAGATTCGCCGCTAGGCCCAGCC
>JBGSKZ010000568.1:0-2016 GCA_041741035.1 Treponematales bacterium | reverse complement strand
CGCCCGCGGCGGCTTTGCCGTAGGCATCGGCCGCCGGGAGCCAGGCTCCCATCGCGTAGTGCGCGTGCCCCAGAAGGTTGAGCAGGCGGGGGCTTTGGTGGAGCCGCCCGGCGTCCGCGAGTAGCTCTTCCCGCAGGCTTTGGTAATCGCCGTTGAGGTAGAGCAGGTTGTAGCGTTCCTCGCGTGCCTGGTCCATATCCGGCTCCAAGGCCAGGCAGCGGTCCAGCGCCGCGGCCGCCTCCGCCCTCATATCGAGCCTTAAGAGGCATTCCGCCTCCAGGAAAATGTCCCCCGCGGCGGGACGCGGAAGCTCGCCCAGCTTTCTGGCGTGTATGAGGGCGGGGAGATAGTCCCCGGCGGAGAACAGGGTCTGGGCTAAGCGGCGGCGCTGGTCGTCGTCACGCGCGAGCACGCGGCCGTAGCGCACGAAATCGACCTCGACCTCGAGGGGCCTGGACTCCACCTTCAGCGATTTTAAGGAAAAGCGCGCGTTCTCGGTCTCGTAGGCCTGGGCGGCGAAGGCAAGGAAGCCGGACTCCACGGTATCGTCGTCGGCCTCGAAGGCCCAGCGGCCATTGGCCAGCACGATATAGCGGCCGCCGCGCATCACGACGGTCAGGACGATGGAAGGCGCGCCTTCCAGCCACGGGCAGGGTAGCCAGGGCACGATAGGCCGCGGCTCGCCGTTGAACACCGCGTCCATGCGCAGGGCGCCCGACGAGGACGCGAGCAGGTACACGAAGGAGCTGTCGTCGGCCATGCGCAGTATGAGGCCGGCCGCGCCGGGCGAAACCAATTCCAATTCAGCCTCGATGGACGCGTCCGCGTAGCGGTAGCGCCTCAGTTCCGTCCACGCGAAGAGCCGTGGGCGCTTAAGGCAGAGCTGAAGGGCGGATTCGCCCAGTTCCACGCCATAGCGCTCGTCGCCGTCCAGGGAGAAGCCGCAGGCGTTCTTACGGCCGAAGCGGGCGTGCCATAGTTCCTGCGCCAAGGAACCCATGGGCAAAGGGGGCGTTTTCTTCCTGAAGAGGCCGCGCATAAAGCGTATCATCGCTTGCATACTACCCAGCGAGAGCCCGTTGGGCAAGCGTTCTTTTTCCGCTTTGCTTGAAGAGCGGACCCGAGCGGCGTATACTTGGGCTTTGGGCCCGGCGGTATGGCCGCCGGTGACCCGTATGCGTTCGCAGCGGGGGTATGAAGATGAAATTGACTAGGGCCTGCGTCATCGTCGGCTTCGCATGCCTCGTAGCCGCGTGTTCGGGCGGCGACGCCTCCCTTAAGGAGCCCGCGAGCCGGAGGGCGTCGGCCGACGCCTCGCAGGGGCTTGCCCTTCCGCGGGCGACATTCAGCGCCAGCTGTATTTTCGTGGAAGGCTTCGTAGAACGCGGGCGCGACGGCAACTGGATACCCCTAGAAATCGGGGACAGCGTCGAGGCGGACGATAGCATACGTACCGGCCCCGACGGCAGCTGCGACATTCAATTCGGCGGCAGCGCGACCATGCGCATACAGCCCGCCACGCTCTACCTCGTAAACACCGTAGCGCTCAGCGCCGAGGCTAACCGCATAGAAGGCAGCCTTGCCATAGGCACCGTGCTGTCCAAGGTGAACAAGCTTACGGGCAACGATGCCTACATGATACGTACGGAATCGAGCGTCGCCGGCGTGCGGGGCACCGATTTCGTGGTGAGCAACGATTCGGTGAACGGCACTACCATAGCGGTGAAGAGCGGCTCGGTAGCCGTGCTGCCGGTAAGCCCCGTGGTTTATAAGCTCCTTGAAGACTCCTCCACGAACCCGGCCGCCGCCGCCGCCGTGCAGTCCATCGTGGCGAGCGCCAGCATCGTGAGCGCCAATCAGGAACTGACCATAGACAAGGCCGCCGCCGACCAGGCCGCCCTCGTGTACGAGGAACTGGCGCAGCAAGTGGCCCAATTCACGCCCGAAAGCCTGGCGGCGCTCAGCGCCGGCGAAACGTCCGCCGTCGCAGCCGAAGCGGGAGCCGCCGGCGCTAGC
>JBGSKZ010000567.1:0-5746 GCA_041741035.1 Treponematales bacterium | reverse complement strand
CTCCTCGTCGGCGGTCAACGAAGCGCTCCTCGCGCTCAGCGAGCCTTCCGCCCTGCTGTCCTACGCGCGCTCCGAACTCGACGCGAAGCGCGCGCGAGCCGCCCTCGACGCGCTTGACCGCTATATAGAGCTCTTCAAGAGGGGCA
The DNA here is from genome assembly GCA_041741035.1 of Treponematales bacterium. Taxonomy (GTDB): domain Bacteria; phylum Spirochaetota; class Spirochaetia; order Treponematales; family UBA12059; genus UBA5200. The sequence continues at coordinate 5,600 of JBGSKZ010000567.1, read as the reverse complement.
GCGATGAGGTCTTCTACCTCTATGGCCTGGCCTATGAACAGGATACGCCCTTCAGGGACATTAAGCTTTCCTACGCGAACTATAAGCGGGTACGCGACGAGTATCCGCGCAGCGCTCGCTGGAAGGCCGCGGCCGAGCGGGTCGCCTATATGGAGCGGCATTACTACGGCTTAAAATAGGCTTGCCCTTCGTTGACAAGCGCGCTTAGCCAACCCAAACTTGGATTAACGAATTCGTTACGTATTACCGGAGGGCCTATGTCCAAGAAGCGCGCGCTCATATTCAACCCCGTGGCAGGCAAGGGCAAGGCCCGGCTGCTCCTTCCCCAACTACGGCGGGAGCTGGATTCCCGGGGCATAGACTATGAGTTGGCTATCACTGAGCGCGTAGGCCATGCTGAGGACTTAGCCCAGGGCTTCGCGAAGCGCGGCGTGGAAGCGCTGCTCGCGGCCGGGGGCGACGGCACCTGTAACGAGGTTATCAACGGCCTCATGAAAAGCGCGGTCGGCGCCGCGGGACGCCTGCCTACGCTCGGCATCATACCAATAGGGCGGGGCAACGATTTCGCCTATGGAGCCGGCGTACCCGCCGACCTATCGCAAGCCTGCGCGCTCATAGCCGAGGGCAAGGACGGCCCCCTGGATATAGGCAGGATAAGCGGCGGCTTTTTCCCCGACGGCCGCTATTTCGGTAACGGCATAGGCATAGGCTTCGATACCATCGTAGGCTTGCGGGCGGCCAAGAAGAAGCACATGCATAGCTCCTTGAGCTACTTAAGCGGCGCTCTCGACACCCTCATAGCCTATCCCAAAGCGCCTGAACTCACGATAAGCTACAATGGCCATAGCCTTCAGACCGCGTCGCAGCAGATATCGATTCTCAACGGGAGGCGCATGGGCGGCATGTTCTATATGGCGCCATTGAGCGAACGGGCCGATGGCCTGCTCGATTTATGCATGGTCGTTCGTCCCATGACTAGGCGCGATATGATAAGCCTCATACTCCATTACCTGAAAGGAACCCAGCGCCGCTCGGCGCTCATAGCCACCGATCGGGCTCCTTATTTCGAGATACGGGCTCCCCGCGGGGGCTTGGTGTGCCATGCGGATGGCGAAACGGTGTGCACGGATGGCACGAGCCTCCGTATCGAATGCGTGCCGGCCGCCCTGCGCATCTATTCCGATATGAGCCTGCCCACGGTCTTGGCGAGCGCCCTCGAAGCGGAAGGGCTGAGCTCAGGCGCCGAAGACGCCCAGGCGGCGGCAGGCGGCGCTTTTTGATACGAAGGGCCTTCCATTTTACTATAACCGCCGCTATCAAGGCCTTATTGCGTATACTCTGCGCCGTGGACGCCTCAGCGCTGGAGCGCCTTCCCCGTACGGGGCCGTATATGATCGTGGTCAACCACGTGAATTTCCTCGAAGTGCCGCTGATCTATAGTTTCCTGCAGCCACGAGCTGCGTTTTCCCTAGTCAAGGAAGAAACCTGGCGCAATCCCCTGATAGGCGCCCTGGCCACGCTGTGGCATGCCATCCCCATAAAGCGGGGGAGCGCGGATTTCGCCGCGTTGGGCGCGGCGAAACGGGTTTTTGAAGAGGGCAAGATACTTATCGTGGCACCGGAAGGCACGAGGACCGGTACCGGCGTGCTTAAGAAAGCCCACGGCGGCGCCGCGCTGCTGGCCCACCGCTATGGCGTCCCGGTTTACCCGCTCGCTCATACCGGCGGACAGTTTTTTTTCTCCAACATCAGGCGTTTGCGCCGGACGGCTTTCCGCTTCCATGTAGGCGCTCCTTTTTCGCTGCGCGCCGAACCGGCCGCGCCATTTAGCGCCGAAGCGCGCAGGCAGGCTACCGCGGAGATAATGGGACGCATAGCCGCGCTCCTGCCGACCGAGCAGCGCGGCGCGTACGCGGCCGAGGCCGAACGCGAACCGCTACTTTTAACCTTTCTCGATGGCGGCGCCGCGGAATCAAAGGCGAGGCCGAGCTATGCATGAGAGGCTCGCGCTCTTCGATGTCGATCACACGCTCATAAAGCGCTCCACCGGGGAATATTTCCTCGCCGAGGCATACCGCAGGCGGCTCGTCCCATTTTCTATGCTCATATCGGCCATAGGCCTCTATTTCCGCTATTTCTTCGGCAAGCTCGAGTGGAATACCAGCGACGTGGTTATAGACGGCTTTCGCGGCATAGAGCGAAAGCAGTTTTTATCGGTGGCAGAAGCCGCTTTCGACAAGTATAAGCAGGACGCGCTCTGCGCCAAGCTTCTGCGCGTCATCGCCGACTATAAGGCCGCCGCGGTGCCGGTCTACCTCGCCAGCTCATCCGTGGACCTGTTCATCCAGCCTTTGGCCGACTACCTCGGCGTCGACGGCATAGTCGCCACCACGCTAGAATTCGTCGACGATATAGCCACCGGCGGCATGGTGGACGGACCCGCCTTCGGCGCCGAAAAGCTTAGCAGGGCGCGCGCCCTCATAGAGCGCCTGGGGCTGAGCGGGGCCGATTGCGCGTTCTATTCCGATAGCGTCCACGATTTGCCCCTCCTCGAAGCCGTTGCCAGGCCGGTAGCGGTCAATCCCGACCACCGGCTCAAGCGTATTGCGCGCAGGCGGGGCTGGGAGATCATACTTTCCGCGCGCGCATAGCCCCGCCCGCGCCTGCCCAACACGGTACGCGCGACCTTGCGCCTGGAGTCGATTTTTACAAGCTTCGTAACGGTAATCATGGTAGGATAAGCGTATGATCACACGTTGCCTGTTCTATGAAGATCCAGCCGTCGGCGATTGCGAGGCCACCATAGTGGCGCTGCGGGCGGGCCCTGACGGCGGCAAGGGCCTGGTGCTCGACCTAAGTCCTTTTTATCCGGAGGGTGGCGGCCAGCCCTGCGACCTCGGCAGCATACAAGGCCTGCCCCTGCGCCAGGTGAGCTACGAAGGCGACGATATAGTCCATTACCTCGCCCCGGGCCTCGGGGCCGCCATGGATTTCCGCCCCGGCCAGCGCGTGCGCTGCTTGCTCGATGAGCGTAGGCGCCGCGACCATACCGAACAGCACACGGCCCAGCATCTCTTGTCGGCTACCGTGCTCAGGCTGCTCGGGGGACCTACCAAGTCTTTCCACCTGGGGGAGGACTATTGCTCGGTGGACATAGATCTGCCGCTGGTATCGCGGGAAGACGCCGACGCGGTCGAGCTCGCGGTGATCGAGGCCATACGGGAAGCCTACCCGGTCATTACGCACCTTTGCCCACCTGAGGATGCATCGAGCTTTCCCCTGCGGCGGAAGCCCCCTGAAGGCGAGGCTCAGCTGCGCATACTCGAGATAGACGGCTTGGACTATACTCCCTGTGCCGGCACCCACCTGCGCAACACGGCCGAGCTCGGCGCTTTTAGGCTGCTGCGATCGGAAAAATACAAGGGCATGACGCGGCTCTATTTCCTGGCGGGGCTCAGGGCCTATGCCGATTACCGCGCGCTGGCTACGGAACTCAGGCAGGCCGCCGCGGCCGCGGGCACGCACGAGAGGGGTGTCGCGGCGGCGCTCGCGGAGGCTCTGGAGGCGAATAAAGCCTTGGGCTTCAAACTCAAGGAAGCCCAGGAGGCCGAAGCCGCGGCCAGCGCGAGGCTTATGAGCCTGGGGCAGCCCGATGGGCCTTTAAGCCTTATACTCGGCGACGCGGATTTCCAAGGCGCCATGAGGCTGGCCAAGGCCCTCGCCGCAGAGGGGCGCCTTGCCCTCATAGCCAGCGGTGCCGACCATAAGCTCGCGCTCGCGGCCCCGGCCGGCGGACCGGATCTAGCCGCCGTCCTCAAGGATGCCCTCAAGGCGAGCGGGGCCAAGGGCGGCGGCGGCGCTTCTTTTTTCCAGGCGGCATTCGACGAGCGCCCGGCGCTCGAACGGTTCATGGAGGAGGCGCTATGCAGACTGAGATAAGGGAAGCGCTCGATTTATTGGATAGCGAGGGCCATATACGCAAAGAAGGCTGGGCCTGCCGGCCGCTTTGGCGCTATGAGCGCAAAGCCATACGCGCCGGCGCCTTGCGCATAAAGGAATGGGATTACTACTCCGTACTCTCGCACGGCGGCCGCTACGGCCTCACCCTTACCGCGAGCGATCTGGGCTACGCCGGGCTGTACGCACTCTGCTTCCTGGATTTCGACCAGGGCTACTTTTGCCAAACGGATACCCTGCGGGTACTTCCGCTCGGCAAGGCCGGCTTCGGCCCCGATAGCGACGAAGGCCGCGTGGAATTTACCGACAAAAAGCTGTCGCTTAGTTTTGAGTATAGGCCCGGCAGGAGGATACTCAGTTTCTCCGCTGCCGGCATCCGCGACGCGCAGGGCAACGCGGGCCTTGAGGGGCGCATTGAGCTTGAGCAGCCCGCCTCGCTCGAGAGCATGAATATAGCCACGTCCTGGGCCGAGAACCGGCGCGCGTTCTATTACAATCGCAAGATCAATTGCATGCCCGCCTCCGGCTCCTTCAGCATAGGCTCGGCGCGCTACGCCTTTGACGGCGCCAGGGATTTCGGGGCCCTCGATTGGGGCCGCGGCCGCTGGACCTACGAGAACCGCTGGTACTGGGCCTCAGCCTCGGGCTACCAGGGCGGCAAGCCCTTCGGCTTCAATCTGGGCTATGGCTTTTCCGACCGCGGCCCCGCTAGCGAGAACGCGCTCGTCTACGACGGACTCGTGCATAAGCTCGAGGACGTGGTTTTCCATATCGATACGGGGGACTATATGAAGCCCTGGCGTTTCTCGAGTTCCGACGGCCGCCTTGAACTGGGTTTCAAGCCTCTGGTGGATAGGCAATCGTCCACCGTGCTCGGCCCCATACGTTCGCTGCAGCACCAGGTGTTCGGGGAATTTTCCGGTAGCGCTCGGCTCGATAACGGCAAGGAGCTGAAGCTTGAGCGCTTTTTAGGCTTTGCCGAGGACGTGTACAACCGCTGGTAGCCTACGCCTGAATTTGACCCTGGCGCCTTGCGCGCCCTATACTACGAATCGTAGAGACGCAGGGAGGTTCCCTTGTTCAAATTCATAGAACGGGCCGTTTTCGGGCTTGAGCGCATAGCCGATAAGGAAGACCGGTACCGGGGCAGGATGCTTGGCTACATACTCCTAGGGCTCGTGGCGCTTTCCGTGCTCCTCGTGCTCATCATACCGCGGCCGGGAGAGCGCCTTGCGGTGTCGCTGATTACCGTGAGCAGCCTGCTCTGCCTGGTTTTGCTCCATTACGGCAAGCTGGATATAGGGGTGGTCCTGATGACCTCATCGGTGGCCATCCTAAGCTACGCCACGCTGTTCACGGTGCCCTTCCAGCACAATATCGAGATTTACCAGCTGGGCATATTCGGGCTCTTCTCGTTCGTGCTCGCCAGCCTCGTTACTCGAAAAAGCCTCACCTTTTACATACTCGGCGGCCTTGGGCTCATAGCGCTGGCGGGCCAGCTGGTATTCCGCAGGCTGCCCAGCCCCGAGCCCGTCAGCGCGAGCAATATATCGGGCTACGCCGTGGTGGTGATCATCTTCGCCATGTCCGGCGTCATACTGCGCGGCGTGGCGGCGCGCACCCGCGAACTGCTGGCGCGCAGC
>JBGSKZ010000566.1:0-3971 GCA_041741035.1 Treponematales bacterium | reverse complement strand
GCGAAGCCACCAGCCCCCCTCCGTTACAGCGCGCGGGTAAGCGAGTTGGGCATCGAGCAGGCGCGGCCCTTCTTTACCGAGTTCCTTAAGCGACTGGACGCGGCCTACCCGCCGGTTCCGGCCAAGATAACCGAGATCGTTACCGAGCGCGTGGTGCAGGAAACGCAAACCCTCATCATCGTGCAGGGAGCCTGGCTTACCGTACTGGCCCCTCCTGGCACCCTGCTCAAACTGCCCGCCGGCGAGGAAGCCGTCGTGGACGATACGGGCGAATGGCGTCGCGAGCTCGAGCAGAATTCCAACTTCGGCTACCGGGCGGAACTGGCCGGGCACCTGCCACAGGACCGCCTCGTATTCATAGGCGCCGACGGCGTCATAGAGGCCCTGAAATTCGAGGAACTGGACCGTTGGCGCTTCGGCGTCGATATACGCTACGGCAACTTAGTGTTCGTGCCGCAGGCCGAGTGGTTCTTCCTGCCCGGCACCTTCTTCGTGGGCGGCGGCATAGAGAGCTCCTACCTTGCCTTAGTACAGAGCTACGGCTCCGACGAAGAAGGGCTCCTCATCCACTACCTGGACGCGCAACTAAGCGCAGGGGCCTACCTTGGGAAGGCCGACGCGGCCCTGCGTTCCGGCTTCACCGTTGGACTGGCCACGCGCCTTGACGCGGGCAAGGGGCTTTTCCGCTTCGCCGATTACGCCCCGGTGTCGGCGCGCGCGGGGCTTCGCGTATCCTGGGACCTGGGCCGGGGCTTCTCGGCGCTTGCTGAGGCGAACGTCCGCCTTGCCCTCGTGCTTGCTCCCGAAGGCGTGGATCCTACCTGTATCCTCTATCCCATGCCCGTGGGCTTCCCTCTAGCCGAAGGGCTCTTCTATTTCGAGATGCCCACCATATTCATAGGCGGGAGGTACGGCCTATGAAACGCCGCCGCACCGCCCCTATAGCCGCGAGCGCCTTTGCCATGGTCGCTTTGGCAGCCGCGCTCCTAGCGCCGCTGTATAGCTGCAACTTCATGATGCCCAGCGCCAACTATCCGGTGATGAGGCAGGAGAAGGAGCTCATTTTCCTTGAGAGCTACAGCATACCAACCTATTCCGATATCCGCGATCTACGTTTCGGCTTCGGCGCCCTAGACGGCTCGTCCTCGCTGAGCGGCGCCGGCAGCCCCATCGCATACCTAAGCCTGACTAATCGGGATTGGGGCGAAGGCCAGATCGTATACCTCGCGCCGGGCGTTTTTAAGCTGCTCGACCGCGGCGTGGTCGGTTTCGACGAGAAACGCATCAGTATCGATAACGGCGCCGGCTTCCTTACGGAGGACGGGGGCAATCTCGTACGCATCGACAGGCTTGCCAGCGCTATCCAGTCTACTCCCCTTGGCAATACGCTCGCGGACATAGAGACCGCAGCGGCTACCGGCCCTTTGCGCGGCTTCGCAGGCAATATCTTCGCCGCGGCTCCCTATAGGGCTTTCTTCGACAACGGCACGGATTTGTTTACCCGATCCACCAATGCCCTGCCAAATACCGCTGCTTTAGCGCTTTTCGTAGGCGGCAGAAACGCAATCGCTTCGAGCTTTACCGAGCTCACCGACGCGGCCTATCCGGGCTCGGTATTCTGGAATACCGGCGGCTACGACGTGCGCAGGTCGGGCTTCAGCGCGACTGGCGCCTTTTCCTGGATAGAAGCCGTCCGTTTCGACACCGTGCGGAATATTGAGGAAGTCAAGCTCGCAAGCCTGCGGGACAACGGCACCTTACGCGTTTCCAGCCTAGAGCCTGCAGGCAGCGCTGGAGACTACGTACTCGCCTGGAAAAAGCGGGAAGCGCCGGGCTTCGCGCTGTCTGTATTAAATCTTGACCTCAACGAAGTACACGGCTTCTCCGTGTACGGGCAGGACGTATCCTACCTCGGCCAAGCCCTCGTAGCCCTGCCCTCGGGCATGGTCCAGTCGGCCATTTTCGCCACGCTCGGCACCGCCAGGAATTACGATGAAGGCGGAGGAGAAGTCACCATCGCGCTCTACGCCTATCCGGTAAGCCTGCTCGACGGGAGCGCGCCATGAAAGCGGGCAGAATGACTCTCACGCAAAAATTCATCGCGGCGCTCGCGCTTGCCGCTACGCTATCGTTCCTGGCCTGCGACAACCGTTACGCCACGTCGTCCCTGGTCATTAACGAGATCATCGATCCTAACCTGATCGATCCCGTCGTTTATGTAGCCCTTAGCCGAGCCCCGGATTTCACGGGCGGCGTCAAGACCTATTCCGCCAGCTATGATATGTCGACCCCCAGCGTGCCGGCGCTAAGCTTCGATTCGATCACCTGGGAAAATAAAGACGAGAAGGAAGCTGGGGAGTTTTGGCTCTTCGTAGCCCAGGACTTCGATTCGAGCGGCTTTATCAATGACGGGGACCTGGCCCTTCCGGCCATGCGGCTCGTGCTGCGTGACGGCGAGACTACGACTATAGAGCGCCTGGTCTTCGATACCTCGGGGCCGCCATTCAAGCTCATCGGCATGGACTTCGCCGCCCCAAAGTACACCATAGGCCTCTTCATTGAATCCCCGTCGCTGGTTAGCGAAAGCAGGCCCTTGTTTTTAAGGATAGGCACGGATCCTAACTTAAGCGATGGCTCAGGCAATTTTACGGTCGACCTGCCCATCGTAAGCCCGGAACTGGTGTCCGGCTTCTCGTTTTCCTATAACGGCGTGCCTAATACCCATGCCCTGCTCTGGCTGGACTACGACAACTCGACCACGCTCAATATCGGCGATTGGATAAGCTCCCCGTCGGAATTAACCGTACCCATACTCACGCCGGATAATAGGCGGGTTATGTGGTCGGGCCAGACCGTACCCTAGCCCCCGTATTTACTCGTAATTTACATGAATTTACTGTAATAGAACGCTAATACACTTGCTCTTTGCATCCTTTTTTCCGTATTTTATACGGCAAGTGCGCGGGGCGAATCCGCCACAAAGGAAGCGGCGCTCCTGCCGGCCTTAAACGGCGGACGGGGGCGCGCGAAGAAGGAGCATACATGGGCATCGTAGAATTAACGGACGTAAAAAAGACCTACCTGTTGGGCAAGGTCGAGGTACCGGCGGTAAAGGGCGTCACTTTTTGCATAGAAAAGGGCGACTTCATATCGATAGCCGGGCCATCGGGCTCGGGCAAGACCACCATACTCAACATGGTCGGGCTCGTGGACCAGCCGACCAGCGGCGAGGTTTTCATAGACGGCAAGCCCACGAGCAAGCTCAAGGACGCCGAGCTTACGAGGCTACGGCACGAGACCCTGGGCTTCATTTTCCAGTCCTTCAACCTTATACCGGTGCTCAACGTGTGGGAAAACATCGAATTCCCCCTCCTCCTTGGCAGGACCCGCGTAAGCAAGGCGGAGAAAGACGAGTGGATAGACCACCTTATCGAGGAAGTAGGCCTTGCCGACTGGCGCAAGCATAAGCCCAACGAGCTTTCGGGCGGGCAGCGTCAGCGCGTGGCCATAGCCCGGGCTCTGGCCACCAGGCCCCAGATAGTGCTGGCCGACGAGCCCACGGCCAACCTGGACAGCGCCACCGGCGAGCAGATCATAGAATTGATGAAGCGCATAAACCGCGAACTGGAAACCACCTTTATATTCAGCACGCACGACGCCAAGATCGTCGACATAGCCGACCATATCATACGCCTCAAGGACGGCCTCGTCATCGAGAACGTCCGCCGAGGCGAGAACGCCGAAGGCTCCTGCTCGCCCGCTTCGGGTGCGGCGAAGCCGGCCTTAGCCACGGAGGCGTAAATGCCCGTAACCATACGCATGGCCTTCCGCAATCTCGTGGAGCATAAGGCCAAGAGCCTCATCGTGGGCATATTGCTCGCCCTGGGCGTCCTTATCCTGGTTTTAGGCAATTCCTTCCTGGACGCGTCCAAGCGCGGCATAGAAGCCTCCTTTACGGCCAACTACACCGC
>JBGSKZ010000565.1:0-7392 GCA_041741035.1 Treponematales bacterium | reverse complement strand
CGACCAGCCCGGCCGTGGCCGCGGCTAAGCCGGCACCGGCTGCGAAGCGGGATTTCTTGCTAGCCGAATGGGAAGCGCTTAAGGGTTCCGTGAGCGGCAGGGTCGTGCGCGTCCCCGCCAGCGACGTTTTCGTCCTCTCCGACCCCAAGGGCACCATAAGCGGCCTTTCGCCGGCCGGCAAGCTGCTCTGGACCGTAAACAGCGAAAACCGCGGGGCCGAGCTTATGTCGGCCGTGCCCTTCAAGGGCGTGGTGTACTACAGCGGCTCCAACGAATACCTGGCCATCGATTCCCTGAGCGGCGCGGTATTGCAGCGCGTATCCCTTGACGGCGACCGGTCGCACGTACTGGGCAACCGCGTGGTGCCCTTCCCCGACGCGCTCGTGTTCCCCACCATGAGCGGGCTCGAGCTGCTCGATCCCAAGACCGGCGCTGTCATGAAGACCCTGCCCGTGCCCGGCGGCAGCACCATGAGCCCCGCTAATTACGAGGGCATGGCCGCTATCGTGAATCAAAAGGGCATGTTCATGCTCATCGACCTGGCTAGCGGCGATATCAAGGCCCAGGTACAGACCGGCGCGTTGCAGCCGGTGGCCTTGGCTCCCCAGATATTCGGCCAGCGCGCCTGCTTCGCCGACCGGAAGGGCCTGTTGGTCATGGTGGACCTGGCCTCGATGACGGTGGCCTGGGAAAGGCCCCTGCCCATAGCGGGCGGCGTATTTTCCGACGTGGAAATGGGCGGCGAGGGCGTATTCGCCTATGGCAGGCAGACGGTGTTCGGCTACAGCCTCGAAGGCGCAGAGCTTATGAAGCCTATAGGCCAGGTAAGCGCGCCTCCGCTCCTATCCCAGGGCGTGCTGTACTACGGAACCAATGACGGCTTCCTCGTGGCGCTCGAGCTGTCGCCGCTCGCCGAGCGTGGCAGGGTGAAGCTGGGTTCCCGGCTGAGCGCTCGCCCCCTGCTCGCGGATGGCTTTTTGTACGCGGGAACGAACTCGGGTAAGCTCATGAAGCTGGATCCCGCCAAGATCGTCAAGCAGTAAACGGCCCCTAAAAGAACGAGGCGCGGCTTCCATCGGGGAGCCGCGCCTTTTTTTTACTCGATAGGCCAGAGGCCGAGGGCCTTTAGCGCGCGCCTTTTTCTAAAAGCAGGGTTTCCGTGGGCCTATCGCATACCTCCGCGGGGCCGTAGTACTGGATGGCGCCCGGATAGCGGTACAGGGTGTCCCTGGCCCAGGCGGCGCGCTCTTTGGCGAAGGCCTTGAAAGGCGCGCCGTCGAGCTCGACGAGGGCCTTGTGTATGACCGGCTTGTCGGAGCCGTGCCTGCGCTCCATATTCATCATCATGGTAAGGGGCACGCCGCCGGCTATCCACGCCGAGGCGGGAGCCGACAGGTTGCGCACGGAGGAAAGGTAACCCGTCAGGCCCGCCGCTATGAGCGCCCAGGCCGTATAGCCCAGGGCGTAGCAGTAGTCGGCGTCGAAATTGGAGGGGAAGGCGCAGCGCCCCTCGTAACCGAAGAAATGCGCCTGGGAGCTGAACGAGCCCTTGTAGCCGCCGGAAGCCTTGAGGGCGGCCAGGCGCTTTTCCACCATGGCGATGAGCAGCTTTTCGGTTTCTATGCGCGATACCTGAACGTTGCCGTGCGGGTCGCGATCCATGATCAGCTGCTTCTTGATATCCTGGGGCATGGACTTGTACAGCGCGGCCGAATCGGCGTCCAGGCCGCGCTCCACGAAGGACAGGCGCGCCTCGTCGTCGGCCAGGGCCTTGAATGCATCGGCCTTATGCGCGAGGAAGTCGTTGAGCGCGGCTATGAGGCTCTTGAACTCGGGTATGAACTCGATGAGGCCTTCGGGTACGAGTACGACGCCGAAGTTCATGCCCGCCTCCGCGCGGGCCAGCACCGAGGCGCATATCTCCTCGGTCACCTGGGCGAGCGTGGACTGCCTGGCTTCCACCTCTTCCGATATAAGGGCCACGTTCGGCCGCGTCTGCAAGGCGCATTCCAGGGCTATGTGGCTGGCGGAGCGGCCCATGAGCTTGATGAAATGCCAGTACTTGCGGGCGCTCGCCGCGTCCCGCTCTATGTTCCCTATGAGCTCGGCGTAGGTCTTGGTGGCGGTATCGAAGCCGAAGCTGGTCTCTATGTATTCGTTCTTAAGGTCGCCGTCTATGGTCTTGGGTACGCCTATCACCGCGCAATCGAGCTTTTCGGCGAGGAAATATTCGGCGAGCAGCGCCGCGTTGGTATTGGAATCGTCGCCGCCCACCACGACTATGGCGTCGAGGCCGCGGGCCTTGGCCACCGCCGCGCTCTTGGCGAATTGCTCGGGGCTTTCTATCTTGGTGCGTCCCGAGCCTATCATGTCGAAGCCGCCGGTATTGCGGTATTGGTCTATCATGGCGGCGTCGAACTCGACCGCCTTGTCGTCGACGAGCCCGCCCGGGCCGCCCTTGAAGCCTATGAGGACGGAGTCGCGATGCCCCGCCTTAAGCCCGTCGAATAGCCCCGCTATCACGTTGTGCCCGCCGGGCGCCTGGCCGCCGGACAGTATAACGCCGACCTTAAGCTTTTTCGCCAGCCCCGGGCCGGAGCCTTGGGCCAGCTTGGCTAAGGGCTTGCCGTAGCTCAGGGCGAAGAGCTTCTTGAGGGCCGCCTGGTCGGCGAGCGACTGAGTGGGCTCGCCGAGCTCGACGCCGAGCTGCGCCGGCTTCGCGGCCAGGACGGACGGCAGTTTCGGCGTATATGCGTAACGGGCTTTCTGCAGGGGGGAAAGATCCATGCTGATACTCCTTGGAGGGCGATCCGCCAGGGCGGACGGGTATGGAGCGGGGGCTAACCCGCGTTAAGCCTAGAGAATAACGGAAGGATACGCTCGATGGCAAGCCAGGCTATTCTTTTTGCTGGCGGTACTGTTCGGCTTCTTTGTGCCCCATGGGCCGGAGTATGCGCACGCCCTGCTCGGAGCTTTGCACCACGGTCTCCTTGCCGTCCGGGGTCAGGGACCCCAGCACGCGCACGACCGGGTAGCGGGGATTATCGGGGTTTACGTCGACTACCTGGCCCGCCTTCGCGTTGGACAGCATCACGTAGGAGCCTATGGGATAGATGGATAGGGAATAGACGAGGGCCTTGATGACGGTGTCGTCGTACTGCCTGCCCTCATTTTTAAGCAGGTCCACCATGCCTTCGTAGCCTTCCCGCGCCTCGCGGAAGGGCCTTGAGCCGGTTACCGCGTCATACGAGCAGGCCACCGCGATTATGCGCGCGTACACGGATATCTTCTCGCCCGCCAAGGCGCGGGGATAGCCTGAGCCTCCCATGCGCTCATGGTGCTCGAGCGCGGCGAGGCTTACCGCCAGGGGGAACTGTTTTTCCTTAAGTATATTGTAGCCCAGTATGGGATGCGCCGTAATGGATTTGCGCTCGGCCGGATTGAGTTCCCTGCCCGCCATATACAGCTGCGGCGGGAGGCGCACCATGCCTATCTCATGGACGACAGCCGCTACGCCAAGCTCGATAAGCCGGTGGGGCGGCAACTTGAGATAGCCGCCGAGCACGATGGCCAGGACGGTGGACCGGACGGAATGGTTGACCAGATAGTTGGACGAGGTAGCGCCCGCGCTGAGTATGCGCAGTATGTAGCGCTTGTTTTCGCCTATGACGTCGCAGAGGGTCTTTACCTTGTCCGATAGCTCCTTGAGCACGATCTCGTTCTTGGTAACGTAGCGTGTATATACCGAATCCACGTATTTGAGGAATTGGTCGTAAAACAGGGTAACCTTGCCCAAGTTCTCCCTATCTCCCGCGGATTGGGAGGTGATGGGCTTGGCTTCCTCGTCCGCGCTTTCCTCGCCGTCCATAAGGGCGTCGTCGACCACGGCCCCTTCGGTCAAGACTTGGCGGAATTCCCACTCGGCCAGGCGATTGATAAGCGCGTTGGTAATGGGGGTTTCAGGAGTAAGCAGTATATATTTCTCGTCCAGGTAAACCGGGGCACTGAAATAGCTGTCGTTGATCAAGTCCTTGAGCGGGACGCTGTTCATGCCCATTGACCCCTCTTTGGGTATAATCTATGCTTTTGCCTGCCCAGGCTCTAGCAGGCTAAGCCTGCTGGCCCTAGTCTTATTATTGGGAAGGCGTGCCATGAAGTTTAGGACTATTTTTATTCTTTTCAATATAGTGCTCGTCTTTTCCTTCAGCTTCATCTTCTTTATGCCCTTTTTCCTCCTCGGAGCGGACTATTCCCTGGACTTTTGGGCTAAGAACTGGCCGTTGGCCGCTTTCTTCCTCCTGGTGCTTTCCGCGTTCAATGCCTTTTTCATATACAACTGGAAGCTCTTCATACTGGTGGAAGGCGAGGATTGGGACGCGCTTTCCTCCTGGCTTAAGCAGGCGCTGCTGGTTAAGGGGCGCTATAGCCGCCGCTTCGTGCGGCTTTTCGTGAACGCTTCGCTCCTGCGCTCCGATATCGAGGGCATTGAAACTCTCGAGGCGGCGCTACGCGAAAAGCGCCCGGCCCTGCTGGCCAAGGACGCGGTGCTCTTCGGCGCCGCCCGCCTGCTCAAGAATGACCCGGCCGCTACCGAAGCCTTCCTGAAGCCTTTTTTAGACCGCCGCGGCGTGGAGCAGGCTTCCTGGCTGTCATTCTACTACGCGTTCACGCTCATCATGCTCAAGCGGCCTCTGGACGGGGCGCCGCGCCTCAAGACCCTGCTGGCAAGCCGCGACCCGCTGCTCGCCGGGCTGGCCGCCTACCTCCTGGGTTCCCTGTGCGCCTCCGCGGCGGGCGGCGCGGATAAGGACGGCCTCCTGAGCGCCGCGAACGCGAAGAAGGCGGAACTCAAAAAGCGCTACAGTCCAGCGGCCTGGAGCAGGGAGACGGAAAAAGGCAAGGCCGAGGTCCATATCGTCATACTGTCCAAGCTCATCGACGACGCGGGCGCCTGGCTCCTCTCCGCCGCTACGCAATAAGGAGCTAAAGGCTCATGCCGGCGGGGCATCATTCCGACAATCTGAGGGAATGAAGCAGAAAACCGGCGCGCTCATCATACTCCTGTGCCTCCTGGGCCTTGCCTCCGCGCTCGCGGCGGATCCCCTCTCCTATACCGTGCAAAAAGGCGACACGCTCTATAGCATAGCCAGGCAGCACGGCATAAGCGTGGATGCGCTGAGTTCCCTCAACGGCATAAAGGATCCTACCAAGGTGCTGCCCGGCACGCGCCTGCTCATACCCGGCGCCGCCCAGGCCACGGTCCACGTGGTTAAAAAGGGCGATACCCTCTATGGGATAGCGCGGCAATACTCCGTTACGGTGGAGGCCCTGCAGAGCGCCAACAAGCTCAGCGGTTCCTCCATCAAGGAAGGCCAGCGGCTGACCATACCCGGCGCGGCCGGCGGAAGCGCCGGCACCAGCGGCACCAGCGGCACGCCTGCCCCGAACGCGCCGGCTATAAGCGCTCCCCTCGCCAAGTCCTACTCTATAGCGGTACCCGGCTTGTGGCCCGCGGGCGGCGAACTCTCGTATCTGCAGGGCAAGCTCAAAGGCGCTTCCATAGCGGTCAAGCCCGGCGACAGCATAAGCGCCATACGCGCGGGCACGGTCGTATCGGCGGGCCCATTCCGGAGCTTCGGCAAGGTAGCCTTCGTGCAGGCCGGCGACGGGCTCATTTACGTGTATGGAGGCGCCGGCGAGTTGGCGGTTTCGATAGGCGATTCCCTACGAAAAGGTAGCCTGGTAGGCAAGGCGGAAGCCGATGGCGATGGCAAGGCGACGGTCTATTTCTTCGTGTTCAGGGGCGCCGATTCGCTTGACCCCCGTTCTATACCCCGGGATTAAGGACTTTTTATGGGCTCAATAAAGATTTAACGGTTATTTTAGACTTTTTTGACAAAAAATGACGATATTATTTGAAATTTGGAAATTAAGTAGTAAACTTCATCCGTTGCGCTAAAAAGCAAACTTGATTGGCACAGATAAAATGACCGGGCGTCCTAGCGCCCAAGGGAGCTCGTATGATCGGAAGCGTTTCAGAGAAGCCTGCCCCCATCGCCAAGAAAAAGAACAAGACCCTCCTGGTGCATAAGACCGTAAAGAAACCCAAGGCCATGAAGGAAACCGATCCCCTGGCCCTCTACCTTAAGCAGATTTCGCGCTATGCCCTGTTGAGCGCGGAGGAAGAGCTGAGCTTGGGCGCGAGCATACAGAATATGCGCGAGGCCCTGCGCACGCTCGACGCTGCTTATGAAAAGGGCGGCGTGGACGAGCTCGAATTCGCCCATGCCCGCACCAAGCAGGAATCCGAACTGCTCCAGTGCAAGAACCGCATGATATCGAGCAATCTCCGCCTCGTCGTATCCATAGCCAAGAATTACCAGCACCGGGGCCTATCGCTGCTCGATATCATCGACGAGGGCAATATAGGCCTCATAGAGGCCGTGGAGCGTTTCGACTATACCCGCGGCTGCCGCTTCTCCACCTACGGCACCTGGTGGATACGCCAGGCAATAATCAAGAGCCTGGCGGATAAGGGCAGGGTCATACGCATACCCATCCATATGCTCAATACCATAAAAAAGTGCTATTTCGTGGCCAAGCAGCTTACGCAGGAGCTTGGGCGCGACCCCAATCCCGACGAGCTTGCCGACAAGCTGGGCATGGAACCGAAACGCGTTAAAGAGATCATGAAGCTGTCCCAGGAGACCGCTTCGCTCGATACCACGGTGGACGAGGATAACGTCACCCACCTGTCCGACCTTATCAAGGACGAGAACGCGGTGGAGCCCTTCGAGGAAGTGTTCTGCATGACCCTCCAGGATACCCTGGGCACGGTCCTTAAAAACCTTAACGAGCGTGAGATCACCATCATAAAGCTTCGCTACGGCCTCAATGGCGAAGGGCCCCTTACCCTGGAAGAGACGGGTAAGCTCTTGGGCATAACGCGCGAGCGCGTGCGGCAGATACAGGAAAAGGCCATACAGAAGCTGAAGGATCTGCAGCAGCTTTCCGAGTACCAGGAGATTATGTAGGCCTAAGCCTAGGCCCCGGCCTCCCGGGCAGAGACCCTTAAATGGAAAGCGGACAAGGCCCTGAGCCTTGCCCGCTTTTTTTTCGCCCCCCGGCTATTTGCCCGGGGCGAGCAGCTCCGCCAATTTCAGGTACCCGCGCCTCTTGGCCACGTCGGCCGGCGTCTCGCCGGCGGCGTTTACCCGGCTCCGGTCCGCGCCAAGGGCGAGCAGGCTGAGCGCTCCCTTCTCCTGCCCGGCAGCCGCGGCGTAATGGAGGGCGCCGTCCCCGAGGGGGTCCGCGCGGTCGGGATGCTTAGCGAAGAGGGCCTGCACCGCGCCATCGCCCAGGGCCAGGGCCAAGCCGGCGGGCGGGGAGATC
>JBGSKZ010000564.1:0-1091 GCA_041741035.1 Treponematales bacterium | reverse complement strand
TCTGCGCGAGCAGAAACTCCCCGCCGCCCACGCATTGGCCGCGGCCTTCGACATGGACCGCGTGCTAGGCCTGGGCCTGGCGGGACAGGCGCGCAGGGAAGCGGGCGTGGATCCGGCGTTGGCGGCTGAAATAGAGGCGCTCATAGCCGAGCGCTCCGAGGCCAAGAAGGCCAGGGACTTCGCCAAGGCCGACAGCATACGGAACCGGCTTAAGGAGCGGGGCGTGCTCCTTGAGGACGGCCCCGCGGGCACCGGCTGGAAACTCGCGTAAGCGGCTCGTATGGGCCGCGCGACGCGTAACGGATCGAGGACGAGGATTGTTTACTAGCGGACGGGGCACCCTGGACCAAGGGTTCAGGCTGCTCTATGACGAAACGTTCACCATGCTCTACCGCGTGGCCCTTCGGATCACTTATTCCGAGGAGGCCGCCGAGGATTTGGTGCACGATTCATATATAAAAGCCCTGGAGCGTTGGGATATCTTCCCCACCCGCGACGACGCCAAGTATTGGCTGATACGGGTGGTGAAGAATAACGCCCTGAATTGGATAAAGCGTAAAGGACGGGAGCAGAAAGTCTATCAGCGCTATTTCCGCGAACGGGATGACAAGAGCGAGTCCCCTGAGGACGAGACGATAAAGCTCGAGTCCGCGTCGGATCTCAAGGCGAGCCTGGATCTGTTGCCCGAGAAATTCAAGACCGTGCTCGTGCTCAAAGAGTACGCCGGGCTTAATTATAAGGAAATAGGCAAGGTATTGGGTATAACCGAGGGCAACGTGAAGGTTCGGGTATTCCGGGCGCGCGAAGCCCTGGCAGCGCTTATGCGGGAGGAATCTGGTAATGTGTCCGGATCGTGAGCTTTTGTCCGCATGGCTTGACGGCGAAGTGCCGTCTCCCTGGCGGGAAACCATTGATGCGCATC
Source organism: Treponematales bacterium (assembly GCA_041741035.1). Classification (GTDB taxonomy): domain Bacteria; phylum Spirochaetota; class Spirochaetia; order Treponematales; family UBA12059; genus UBA5200. Next base: position 169 of record JBGSKZ010000564.1, on the reverse strand, counting down.
TCCACGGCTGCGCCCGGTGCGCGGGTTTGGTGCAGGGCTATAAGGAGCTCTCCGCATCCCTTCTCGCCGCCGCGGAAGGGCATGAAGACGAGGCTAAGGCCAAGGTGCTCGCCCGCATACACGCCTCGGCGCCGCGCAACCGCTTTTTCTGGACCCGCCGCGTATCCCT
>JBGSKZ010000563.1:0-1243 GCA_041741035.1 Treponematales bacterium | reverse complement strand
CACCGACTTGCCTTTGGCGTCGAGCACGCGCAGGCTCAGGCGTTCCTGTATATCATAGGGTATATGGGGCACCGCGCCGTATTGCTCAAGGAAGGCGGTAAAGTAATTGAATTGCGCGTTGTCGTCGGAATAGCCCGCGCGAAGACCAGAAGCCGAAGGGGCAGGGCGGGCCGTTTCCGAATATCCCGAAGCGCTCAACGACGGGGATGGAGGAGGAGCTCCGGTCATGGCCTCGCCGCGCAGTTCCGCCGTCTTTCGCTCAAGCTCGGCGCTTTCCGTGGCCGCGTCGCGGCTTACTGCCTTATCGTCGACTGGAGCTCCCGCAGCAGGCGCGGCTACCGGCTCCGGAACCGGCGCGGGAAGAGTGGCGGGCGGCGTATCAATCGGCGCTACCGTATCGAGTTCTTCCTTTACGGCGAACGCTTCTATCCCCGCGTCGGGCGCGCCGGCGCAGGAAAATAACGCGACGAGAGCCAACAGGCATATGCAGGCCAAGGCTGCCGCGGTCGATGCGTTCTTATGCATGGTCTTACCTCCGTGGATGGCTAATGGTCATCCTTGGATAGTAGTATAGCGCGGGCTTTCAACCTAATCTAACCCTACTTAGTTCCCCGAACCTTATGGCTTCCACACCTCCTACGAAGCCAGAGCATACTTGGGCACATAGTCCTTCCCATCTTTCAAGGGCGTCCGGTGGGCTTTCATCCAAACCCTTGTCTCTTCATCATTTAAGTGTAGCTTTGAAAGAAAGGGCCTGTCCGTGTAGTAGCCCTGCATCCCTTCGCGGATCTTGAACGCGGGTACGCCCGCTGCCTGGGCATGCGTGAAAGGCAGCCATAATGGCCTAATCCGGTACCGTTTCTGGTAATTGTGGTAGATCTGGTAGAGCCGCATGCGCATAAGGCCATTAGCCACATTCCGCGTGAAGCAGGTGCTCTCGCGATGGAAGGCGGCGAGGTCTTTCCTCAGCTCCCGATCGTAGTAGTTCACCGAGAAGAGCGGATTCAATAGCCCCCGCGGCGCCTGCGACGGGTGGGTTCTATGCTCCAGTCGTCCCTCAGCCATGGCCAGGCGTAGGCTCGGCAATGCGGCGATGGCCTGGGGGTAGACGGGATGCTCGTCGGTCCACAGTTGCACGCCTTCCATGGCAGCCTGGTCCCAGTATCTAAGGAAGACTCCCATGAGTTCGCGGAAAGATGCCGACAGTCCCCCGCGCTTGGGTTTCCAGCGCTCTTCAAGGCGC
>JBGSKZ010000562.1:0-1423 GCA_041741035.1 Treponematales bacterium | reverse complement strand
TTTTCTTGGATCTTGATCTAAAAACAATACAAGCGCTAAAATTCTGAATTAGGTAATGATGTGCCGATGAAGCATTGAATTATAACGGGAGAAGAGTAGTACTCTTTCCTCCGCTGCGCCGAAGGCGCCAACCTAACATATATTCGACCGTTCCCCCTAATCGTGGAAACATTTTTTTTATATCCAGTTTTTATACCAAGTAAATGATCAGAAAAGTGAGCATCTATATTCAACACAAGCGAATAGTTTAAATGATTCAGCGGCTAAAGCTGATCCATATAATATTCTTATAAATAAAATAAGAAATTAGAATACATTAGGCTAAAGGTTATCAAAGGGGCTGCGGACACCGGAAGGTCCGCGATTTAAGACGTGGGTATAGATCATGGTGGTCTTTACGTCGCTGTGGCCGAGGAGTTCCTGTACGGTGCGTATGTCGTGGCCGTTTTCGAGGAGTTGAGTGGCAAATGAGTGCCGGAAGGTATGACAGGAAGCGCGCTTGGCTATGCCGGCGCGGGCTACGGCGAGGCGCACGGCCCGTTGAAGGATCGATTCGTCCATATGGTGGCGGCCTTCGGTTTCGGTTTCTTTGTTTTTCCAGCGTCGTTCTTGGGGAAAGACCCATTGCCAAAGCCAGTCTTTCTCGGCGGCCGGATATTTGCGGTTGAGCGCCCCTGGAAGCGGTACCGCGCCCCAGCCTTGCTTGAGGTCTTCGCGGTGAATGGCTTTGATCCGGATTAAGTGTTCATTCAGGGCCGCTTTAAGCGTTGCGGGGAGCATGGTATGGCGGTCCTTCGCGCCTTTGCCGTTGCGGATGAGTATTTCGCTTCGTTCGAAGTCTATATCCTGTACGCGCAGGGAGAGGCATTCGGCTAGGCGCATGCCGGTGCCGTAGAGCAGCGAAGCAGCCAGCCAGGCGTCTCCCTGTAACTGGGCAAGAACGGCTTTTACTTCATCGCGGCTTAGGACTATGGGCAGGCGCGAGGGCTTTCGCGCGCGCACGAGTTCGTTTATCTCAAGGTCTTTTTTCGCCAGTACGGCGCGGAAGAAGAAAAGCAGGGCGGCTAAAGCCTGGTTCTGCGTCGAGGCGCTCACGCCTTCTCGGACGGCGAGCATGCTCAAAAAGCGATTGGCCTCTGCTTCGCCCAGGCTGGCGGCGTCGAGGTCATAGAAGTAGCCGAGGAAGCGCTCCACCCAGTGGCGGTAGCTGACGTTGGTGCGCTCGCTATAGTGCCTGGCCATGAGCGCATCGTTATATCGCTCGAGCATTTCCTTCCGATTTGGGCTTTCAAAGGGCAGGTCGATGAGCGAATATTGCCCGGTTTCATAAATGGCGCTCAAAAGCTCGTCGCTTGCGGCTTTAATATCGGGTAGGAGCCATAAGCACAAATCAGGGTTCCAAGTCCTGCCGGGAATACTCCGT
>JBGSKZ010000561.1:0-1588 GCA_041741035.1 Treponematales bacterium | reverse complement strand
CGCTACCCACCATAAATTGATCCTGTATGCGCCAGAGGGCCTCGTCGCCCTCGTCGGCCATGAAGAGGGGGCGCAGGGTCGGCTCGCCCATGCTCGAGCAGCGGCGGGCAAGCTCCTTAAAGTAGGGAGCCATGGCGGCGCGGAGCCGGCCCATGCGCGCCAGGCCGTCAAGGGTTTCCCCGTCGGAATCGAATTGCCAATTGCTAGCCGGGCGATTGCCCTCATGGCTGCGCATGACCATGGTAAAGGCCGATAGCTCGGCCCAACGCAAAAACAGCTCTTTGCTGCGCTTCAGGTGAAAGAGGGTGGTGTAGCCGCCCAGGTCCGAATGGTGGTAGCCGTGTCCCAGCATGGCCAGGGAGAGCGCGGCCGGTATGACCGAGGGCAGGCCGTCGTCCTTGGACCAGTCTACGTTCTGGTCGCCCGCCCACATGAGGGGACACCAGCGCTGGCTGCCCGCGTAGCCGGCGCGCATGAAGTAACTGGCCTCCGCAAAGGCGCCGACTTCCTCGATAGCCTCGTAATTTACCTTGGCCCAGAGCACCGGCCAGAGATTATGGGCCAGCTCGGCGGGCGTGCCGTCGTAAAGTACGCAGTCGGCGGGCAGGTATTCGCCGAAATCGGCCATCCAGCCCATGATGCCCAAATCCAGGAGATTCTTCTTGATAAGCGCCTTGAACCAGGCTCGCGCCGCCGGGTTGGTAAGGTCCGGTATGCCCGCGTCGAACTCGCCCGCGTCCATGCGGTAGCTCGCGCCTTTCTTATCCTTGACGAGCAGCCCCAGCCCGTCGAGCTCGGCGAATATGGGCTTGTCGCAGGCGAAGTAGCAGTTGACGTAGCCCATGAAGCGCACGCCGCGTTCTTTGAGGCTTGCGCACAGGCCTTTGAGTTCCGGATAGAGCCCGTCGTCGACCTGCCAATTCCAGGACAGGCGCTTGCCGAAGCTGGTATGCCGCACGCCCGCCCAGTCCTGGGCCCAAATCGCCGCCACGGGCACGCCGGCTTTTTGCGCCGCCTCCAGCTTGGCAAGGCAGGCATCCCGGCCGCCCTGTATGCCTAAAATGACGCCCTCGTGCATCCAGGCGGGCAGCTGGGGCTGCAGTCCGAAGTAGCGGGCGTTGTCCGCGGCAAGGCTGGCCATGTCCGGGGCGCTGCCGAATACCAGGCGCTTGGGCAGCTGCCGCGAGCTGAGCCCTATGCGCGAGCGGGGCCTGAAGTCGAAGTCCGACCAGGCGTCGCTTTCCAGGTGCACGCGCAGGCGCCTGCTGGTCACGTAGGACGGCTGGGGAAAAAAGGTCCACCAGTAATCGCCGCCCGCGCCTTCTGCCTTGTCCGCGAGGCGGGTAACGCGGGTACGCTTATTGCGCCCCACGCCCTGCTCGCTGGTCCACAGCGGAAAGTGCCTGCCGCGCAAGTCGAAGTGGCTGAATTGCTCGCCGCAGCCATAGGCGTGCTCTCCCGGCTCCGCGGCCAGGCTTAAAGCGCAACGGTTAGCCCAGGAGGGCGCGGACGCGAATTCCACGACGAGGCTCTCGGGCGCGAGAGCCTCCGCGGGCAGGCCGGGCGGAGTGCCGCGGTCGGCGTCCTC
>JBGSKZ010000560.1:0-1922 GCA_041741035.1 Treponematales bacterium | reverse complement strand
GTGCCGGCGTCCGAGCAGTAGGCGACGTTCCTGCCCTGATTCAGGATACCCAGTATGCGCGCCGAGCCTTTTTCCTCTTCGTACGCATAGCAAGCTATGAGGGGCTTCTTTATGCCCGCGTGGTTGAGGAGCTTCAGGGTGTGGCGGGTGTCCTCGCAGGCTATCGTATCCACCTCGCCGAGTATGCGGAGCGCGCGCAGGGTGATGTCCTCGAGGTTTCCTATGGGCGTAGCGACCATGTAGAGCGTAGCCATGGGGCCATTATCGGCGCGGCCCCTCCCCTGGTCAATACGCTTTCCATGCCGGCCGCGCCCGTGCTACCCTGGGCGCATGATAGACTTAGCGTTCGCCGCCGCCCTAGCCGGAATAGGGGCCTTCCTGCTCTGGCTTTTCTGGGTACTCATCTTCAGGCCCGCGGCGGCGCGCAAGGAACGGGAGTCGCCCCGCTATAGAAAAGACGGCGAGGGCACGGTACGGGAGAAGGGCGTCGGGGCGCGCAGCTGCCCCGTATGCGGCGAAAAGCTGGCTCCCGGCATGCTGGTCAAGTCGAAGCTCTACTCCCAGAAGGGCGTGGACCGCATCATGCACGTCTTTGGCTGCCCGTACTGTTGGCCGTACAATACCGAATACCGCCGCGTGTGCCCGGTGTGCGAAAAGGTCCTGCCTAAAGAAGGCTACCTTATAGCCCGCTATTTCGAAAACCCGCAGCGCAGGCACGTGCATGTCCTGGGCTGCTCCGGCTGCCGTATGGGCTGAGGCGAGGCCTTATAGCCGGCAGGCGCTGAGCCTTTATGCCGGCTGCGGCGGAAGATTAGCTGGCCCTCCTAGCGCTCCAGGGCCGCCAGGTAGCTATCGTCGATGGGCCGGGTCCCGGCCGTGCGCCCTAAGCGCCTGTCAGGCCTGCTCGGGCCGTGATAATCGCTGCCCGCGCTTATCCTGAAGCCGAATTCGCGCCCCATGGCCTCGAGCCGCTCGCAGTCCACGACGCGGGCGGTGGGATGCCAGGCCTCTATGCCGTCGATGCCCAGCTCCTTCCACTCCCCCATAAGGGCGCGCATGCGCGTCCAGCTTACGAAGAGCGAAAGGGGATGCGCCACGAGGGCCAGGCCTCCGGATTCCTTGATGAGGGAGACGGCGCGCTCGAGCTGGAGGCAGGCTTTCTGCACGAAGAAAGGCCGCCCCTTGGCCAGGTAGCGGTCGAAAGCGTCCTGCTTGGTTTTAACTATGCCCTTGCGCACCATGAAATCGGCTATATGGGGCCGGCCTATCATGCCCGTGCCCTGTTCCCGCTTAAAGTCGTCATAATCCAAATCAAGGCCAAGCTCGCCGAGCTTATCGAAGACGGAGCGATTGCGCTCGTCCCGGGATAAGGCCAGCTCCGCGGCGGCGTCGACCAGAGGCCGGCCTATGGCGCTGAAATCGAGGCCGAGGAGGTGGAATTCGCCGGGGGCGAAGGATATTTCTATTTCTATGCCGGGCACGAAGCGGATGCCGAGCCTCTTAGCCGCCGCCGCCGCCTCGTCCAGTCCGTCGAGGCTGTCGTGGTCGGTCAGGGCTAAGGCGGTCAAGCCTTCAGCCGCGGCTTTCTCCAGCAGCGCGCCAGGGCCGTATACGCCATCGCTGGCGGTGGAATGCGTATGCAGGTCTATCATGAGTCCTTAAGTGTGCCGCATAGGCCCGCGCGTGGATAGTCCCTAGGGGAGGAGGCTCCGCACCTTCTCGAGGTTGGCCCGCGTCGAGCCGTTCGTGGGGTCCAGGGTAGCCGCCCGTTCCAGGCAGGCCAGGGCTTTAGCCAGGCTGCCCATGCGCTTGTAGGCTATGCCGAGATTGTTGAAGGCCTGGGCATCCTTGGGCCGCTGGACGACGAGCGCTTCAAGTATGCGCGCAGCCAATTCCGGCCGCCCCGCGCCGAGAGCCGCAGC
>JBGSKZ010000559.1:0-2030 GCA_041741035.1 Treponematales bacterium | reverse complement strand
GCCTCGCGTTTTGTCTTGCCCGAGCCCGGCTGGGCCATGACCGACAGTGCCGCTTCGCGCTCGGCCCTTGCCGCGGAGCTCCGCTCCTATATCGAGGCGGGCGGAGCGGGGTATTAAAAAAAGGCCGCCCGCATTAGCGGGCAGCCCCTCGAATACTAAACGTTTTCTATGATTACTTTAAATGCGCGGTTTCGAGATTCGTCGCCGTCGCGTAGCCTAAGAGCGGAGAATCGGCCGAGCCATTATTCTTTATGCCAATGCCTATCCGATAATCTTTGGGAATATTCCCGCTCGGCACGGTCATGACCTCCCAATTGCCCGTAAAGCGATCGAGCTCGGCCCCATCGAGGAGGCTGGCCATATTCGTCCTCCACGCCGTCCTCAGGCTGAAGCTCGTGGAGGTGTACGCGCCCATATAATACGATATGTAGGGCACTTGGTCCGCGCCGATCTGCCTGACGGAAATGGATATGTTCGTGCCGGTAGACAAGTACGAGTCTACGGTGACTACCTCGGGCGCGGCGTTATAAGCCGGCATATACGCGTATTTCAGATCCCCAGAGGATGAGTTGTAATAGGCTATGTGTATGCCGTTGTCGCTATCGACCGCCAGGTCCACGTACCATCCGGTAAACTCTTCGTCGATGTAGCTCGCGTTGGTTTGCCACTGGGCCGCCGAAGCAGTATTCGGGCTATTATTCCAGCTGTAAACCAAACGGCGCGCATCGGCGTCATACCATGCCATGACGGCGATCAAGCCGTCGTTCGTTATGCCTATAGCGCTATACTGGCCCGGCTTAAACGCACTAACAGAGCTTGCTACTGTGTGGAAACCGGCGGCGGAACCGCCTACTACGTTATTATGGTTTACTAAGGCTCCTCCAAAGGTAGGCGTATTTGCCGCTCCGGCCACGGTGCCGGCTCGGTAGCGTAGCTGCCCATTGATGTCGTCATAGTAGCTCATAAAGACCCGGGCGGTCGCGCCATCCAAATACGTGGCCATCTTGGGCTGCTGCACGCGGTTAGGGTTGAAATTAGCCCCGGCATTGCTCGTGGCCGCGTTCTCGATAGCCCGCGATTTGCTGCCCGAATTATAGGCGGAGGTAACGGCCGCATTATTGGTTCCGGGCATGGCGGCGGTATTCCACGCGTAGTACTTGAAATTGGCCCAGCCGGCACCCATGGCATTCATGTCTTGCGACTCATTTCCGCCGCTATCGCCATTCATGGAGCCGCCGTAGGCCCTGCCGTTGACATCGATGGCGAACGCGGTGTCATACCATTGCGTATAGGATTGATCTACTTGAAAATCAGAACCGTCTATGTTCATCCGCACGAATTGCGCACCAGAATCATAGATAAAGCCGACTTGCTGCCCAGCTCCCGTGGATACACGCATAGTCGGGAAGCGTACGGCCGAACTCGTTACCAAGCTCGCGAAGCTCCAGATATACAGTTTCCTGTCATCAGTCAATAGCAGGTTGTTAACGGCGTTCGATTCGCCATTGTACGCGGCCCCGTTATCGTTTTGATTGTTGATGGAGCCTATGCCATTCACCGTTACAGTCAGGTTTCCCGATGTGGCGACGGCGCCCGTGCTTATCCTGAACTGGGAATATTGGCTGACGACATTCGGCGCCGTTGGACTGCCCGCGTCGGTTCCGTTTATGTTGACGTTGCTCGACGTACCATTGAAGTTGAAGCCATAAAGTTCTATGGTCTCGTTCACCGCTACAGGATATGACCCTAAAGCCGAGCGGTTAATAACGGACCAGTTGGAATTATAGGCGTTTGAAAGCCTCGTTTTTATGGCGGAGATATACGGCACCACATCCACTTGGTAGCTCGGCACGTTCTTAACGCTCACGTCCCCGCTGGGATTAGTCGCCTCGCTCGACGCGTTTGCCTGGGGGCTGACGCGCTTATCCTGGGCCAGCATGCGTATGACGCGATTGAGGGCCGCCACGTTCGTGACGCGGGCGCTGTCCCAGTCGAGCTGCCACTCGACGAGATGGCCGTCCTGGCCTAAA
>JBGSKZ010000558.1:0-1003 GCA_041741035.1 Treponematales bacterium | reverse complement strand
CTCCTCGAGGCTGGAGCCCGCGGCCAGGAGCAGGGCTGCGTCGGGGGCCCGCAGGGCGAAGAGCCTTGCGGAGCCCGGTCCGGACCGTTCGTAGGCGGCCCTTAACTGAGCCTGCATGGCCGCTTCGTCGTCGTCCGCTCCCAGCGTAATCGCTATGGCTTTAGCGGGTATGTTCGCTCCAAGCGTAGCCGCGCTCACGTAGGCATGCGCGCCAAGGTCCGCGGCATCCCGCAGAGCTAGGCCGCGCAGGAAGGGCGCGGCGCCGAGTAAATCCATCATGTCCTCCATTCGCGTACCAGGCGCGACAGTTTGTCGGCATTCTCCGGATCTTGCCGGTCTATGAGCCTGCCCAAGGCCGCATATCGATCTATGCGCCCGGCTAAGGGCAATGCGGCGAGCGGCCCGCGGGAGGCGAAGAGGCCGAGGCCTTCGTCCATGCCGCACAGCTTTTCGTGAGCTATCAGGGCCCAGGTAGTATCGATGAGCCTAGCCATGGAAGGCGCGAGCACTTCGGGGCAATTGAAGCTTTGCCGCGACGAGTTTATGTCCACGCCCGATATCTCCATAAGTCCATGGCGCTCGCAGAGCCCGCGCAGGCGAGCCAGCTGGGCCGCGCTGTTGCGCGGGGGCATGTAGGTGACGGCCAGAAAGCCGCTGTCCACGAGCCAAGGCAGAAGCTCGTCCAGGAAGCCGTCTTCGAATTTCTCGGCCTTCTTATCGCCGGTAGGCGACTCCGCAACGTCTCCTAAATAGGCGTAGGCGGGTATGGCTCCTATGCTTTTAGCAAAGGCGGTAACCTGGCCGACGGGCAGGCATTCGTCGGCGCCGGGCTGTACGAAAACCCGGTCCAGGAAGCCGGCCTTTAAGAGGCCTAAGAGGTCATAAAGGCCGTGGGGATTGAGAGGATCGCTTAAAAGCGCCGCGAGTTTGGGCGGCACCGTTATGCCCAGCCGGGAGCCCAGGGCGGCCACGAGCCCGGGGCCCTGGCCGTGGCAGTCGAGCA
>JBGSKZ010000557.1:0-3632 GCA_041741035.1 Treponematales bacterium | reverse complement strand
CACTTCCTGAACGCGCGGCTCTATAGCAGCCGTAGCCTCGTCGGAAAAGCTGGAGACTACGCCCCGCTGGTTAATATGGTGCGAGGCATGAACGAAGCGGTCTATCTGGAATAGTTTACCGTCCCGCTCGACGAAGTCGGTAAAGCCGTAGGAAACCACGAATGTCTTCATCGGCGTCTTAGTGCTCCGGTCCTCGTAGGCCACGACGTCGTAGTGCGCATAGCGGCCAAGGAGGGCGGCTCGCGCCTCCGCTTCGCTTATGCCTGTAGAATCCGTAGGGAGCCCGAAGTCGTAGAGCGGGCTGGAAGGCAGCTCCAGGGGGCGCGAGCATCCGGCCGCAAGAGCCATAGCTAGGGCGGCCAAAGCCCTTACAAAAAAGATATGAAAGGGAAGCCCGCGTTCGGTTCCGGTTCCGCTATGCATAGATTCCGCTCCTCCTGATACCCTATCATACGACAGAATTAATGATTACTAATTCAGTCAACTGATAATATATAGCCGAATAGAACGGTCGTATAAATTTTCCCCTCTTTTTCACCCAGATTTCGGGTTTTACTTCTGTATGCGGCGTTATTCGACAGCTTAGGCGGTCGGCGTATGCCGTACCGGGCTGTATACGGGCAGTACGTTTATTCCTTGCCGCTAAAATTATACTTGCACAAGTCGATGATGGCGAAGCGGTTGTCCACCCCTATCTTGTTGCAGATATTGTAGATGTGCAGTTTCACGGTCGATTCCGCCAGATTGAGCCGCTCGGCTATTTCCCGGTTGCCCGCTTTATATACGGTCAAGGCTTCAATTACCCGCGATTCGGCGGGAGTGATCTTAACCGCTTTCAGGTCGAAGGGCTTTTTATCGTGTTCCAACTGTTCAAGCTGGGCGGAAAGCTTATTGTAATCCATCTTTAGAGAGAAGTTTTCTTTCTTCAGAAGCTCCTGTTGCTTTACCAGGTCCCGCCATAGTATCACCAAGAGGACAACCAGGAAGAGCGTGTACATAAGGGTGCTAAAACCGGCGAAAAGCCCGTCATTCACGTCCGCATCGGTTCTATGCAGGATCGCGGACAGTTGCGAGAGCGTGGTAATTAAGCCTACGAAGATAAAATTCTTGATCTTGCCGTGCTTTTCCAGGTATCCGTAATGGCGCATGAGCAGCCATGCCGCCAGGAACAATCCCGGCCCGTAGAACGACTTATAGGATACGATGACGTTCAACGCGCCGGTCGACGCGAAGGCGAATATCTGCAGTTTCTTGAGTAAGCCGCTCTCGATGAATATCCCGACGATGAAGGGAACGGTAAAAAGAAACACCGACCAGACCGTGATGCCCGAAAGGGCGTAGAAAACATCGCCGCTGAGCAAGCGCTTAAGGAAATTTGCCGTCACCATCGCGAGGCCTACGAGGCTTATGAGGAGCCCTATCTGCTTCTGCACCGAATTTATGAAACCCTTCATTGCTGCCGCCTATTCTTCCCAATATCCTTGGAGCGCTTCTTCTACGGTATAGAATGCGGCGATTTCCGGGCTCATCTTTTTCTCAATCGAATCCTTGAGCTTCGATATCTGCGTTTCCGCATTCCATACCTTGGCATTGATCGGGTTGTACTTGCCGACAGCCTGATCCGCTTCGGCGTCCCTTTGGTAGTTTGATACCATGCAGAGCGCCAAAAGATCCCTGCAGCACGCTAGGGTACTCTCGTCGCCGCCTTGAAAATGGAGAATCGGGCTTAGGCGAGCGTATACATCCACGTCATCCTCAGGCTTGTGGAAGAAAATATGCTTGACCGACACATCAATGGAGGCGAGGTAAGTTAGGAGGTGCGTGAAGGACGTCTCCATAGCCTTTCCGCAGCGCGCAAGGAAGGGCACCGCCGCAATGAACCGAGCCATACGATTTTCCTGTAACCACTCGGTTTGGGTAATCCCGTAGTTCAGTATAGCCCGAGCCCTGCTGGATACCGTATCCCATTGTTCTTTTGTCATTGTAATGCTCCCACATGGAATATATGGTGTTTAAGCGCTTATTGGAGGAAAGTCAAGCGATAATTAGTTGGCGGCATAAAACAGGGGCTATCCCGCCTTGGTTTGCGGGTAGCCCCTTGAACACATCGATTACATGCTTTCTGATTTGGATATTAATAAATTCTTTTTGTAATGATTTTTATTAAGCGTATAATAGGATGAGGATGGCAAAACCGCCATATAACTCTAGTAGTATACGTTCAGTTGAGGCTTGCCCAGAGGGATCCGGGGCGAGAAATCCATGCTCTGGAATTAAACCGCTTCCGAGGGTATACTGAAACTGCCGCCGCGCGTCAGCGCGACTATTGGTTCGGCGGCAGGGAGCGGACATGAAAATCAGGCAGACCAGCGTCGTGCTCGAAAACAAGGGAGGAAGGCTCTTCGAGCTGACCTATTTGCTCATGCGCAATCAGATCGACATACGCAGCTTCTTCGTCAATGAGGCGGCCGAGTTCAGCGGCGTCCATATGATACTCGACAAGCCGGAATTAGCCCTTAAAGTGCTCAATGAGAAAGGGTATTTCGTGCGTGAGGTCGAGGTTTTCGCGCTAAAGGCAGACGACAGGCCGGGCGGCCTGCTCAAGGTGTTGACCGTTCTCAAGGAAAACAGCCTGAATATAGAATACGTCTACGGCTTCGGGGAAAAGCACGAAGGCAAGGCAATATTCGTGTTCCGCATAAGCGATATCGATAAGGCCATCCAGGTTATACAAAGCGGGCTGGTCGAGTCTCTGGATAATGAAAAGATCACCGGGGGCCGGAAGGCATCCAGCTGGGAGCTGGTCGATACGCTATAGCGGACGAGCCTCCCCGATTTTTATGCAGGGCACCATGCAGGAATTGCCTAACGCGGGTATCCGATGCCGATTGGCCCCCGCTTATCGCCTATTACGCGATGGCCTACAGCAGTTTCATCGCCCTTCCCTTGTTCTTCATCGATGAGGAAAAGTTATGGAAAAATACAGCGCAAACGAGACGCTTATATGCTCAGTTCCGCCGGCTATTTCATTCATAGCGCTAGGGCTTTTGGCTGATAACCGGAGATTTCGGCACGTTTCCTGATCTCACCGGCTACTACGGCGAAGCCCTTCCCCGATTCGCCCGCGTGCGCTCCACCGATCGCCGCAAGCCATGGCAATCTCATTTCATCATTTATACTCTTATGGGAAAATTTACCCAGTAGAATACGATCCACCCCAAACGTAAGAATTTTTCACGATTCTTTGCTACCCCCTTGACCTCATACGCCATTATGCCCAGGCTGTATCCCGTGCCCGCTCACAGGAGGAACTATGACGCTTCTTGACATCGCCCTCGTTATTTTCGTCGTGCTAGAAACCCTGAATGTGTTACTCCTATACAAGATGCCCGCTTCTACGAGAGGCAACGCGGTAGGCGTATTCAAGGCTTTCGTCAAGACCAGGGCGGATTCCGATGTGGCCGCCTTCGTGGACTACCTGATAAGCTGGGTAGCGGGCACCAAGCTTATCTTCATCGTCCTCATCATCGGCGTGCTCCTTGCCGGATCGCCGGAGATAAAGGTATATAGCGGCATCGCCCTGGTGTTCTCCATCATGACTTTCTATTCAAGGCTCTACCCTGCGCTTAAGC
>JBGSKZ010000556.1:0-2438 GCA_041741035.1 Treponematales bacterium | reverse complement strand
CTTCATCGATTGGGCTTTATCCAGGCTTTTTGGCGCGGCCGAGGGCCAAGAAACGCGATAATCGTCCTTTTTTGGCTGGCGCATTACTATAAGCTGGGACCATACTTATGATAGACTGGTACGCGTAGGGCGGGCGATACGGCCATTCTTTTATGGAACGCAATCAGCCGACAAAGGAGAGGAAGCCATGAAAGAATTTCAGGAAACCAGCGAAGGCCGCGGCGTCGATACGGCTATACTTATAGAGGCTAAGGATTCATTCGAGGGCGTGGACGCAGAATACGACTACCTCGAGGAGCGCTTCGGCCCCTTGGGCGAAGGCTGGGACGTGCAGGCCCAGACCCTCAAGCCCGGCGAGGACGGGCGGCAGTACGATATCATGACCGTGCAGTTCGAGGACGGCAAGGCCATGGACATATACTTCGATATCAGTTCCTTCTACGGCAAATAAAGCTTCTGAGGCCGCGGCATGACGCAACCGAGCGCGAACGACCTTAAATTCTACGCGTCGCTGCATCAGCGCAAAGCCCGCCTCGAAAGCGGGCTTTTTCTTGCCGAGGGGCGCAAGCCGGTGGAGGAAGGGCTCAAGTCCGGATGCCCCTGCCCCATCGTGTTCGTGCGCGAGGGCTTTTACGGCCAGTACGAGGATTGCGACGCGCTGCTCTCGCAGGCCCCGACGGCGCTCCTGGCCCAGAAGGATTTCGACAAGCTCTGCGCCACCGAGCACCCGCAGGGACTCATGGCCGCCTTTAGCTGGAAAGGGCTCATAGCCGAGGAGCCCTCCGCGCCGCTCCTGCCCGCGCTATTCAGCGTAAGCGACCCGCGCAATATGGGCACCATAACGCGTAGCGCGGATTGGTTCGGCTTTTCCGAACTGCTGCTCGACGAAGGCTGCGTAGACCCCTTCAACGGCAAGGCCGTGCGCTCAAGCATGGGCTCGGTATTCAGGATGCGCTACATACTGCGGCCGGACCTTGCGCTAGCCCTTAAGGAGCTGAAGAGCCGCTACCGCGTCGTGGTGGCCGACCTTGAGGGCCGCGATTATCGCGAATTCCGCGGATGCCCGCCTTCGATATTCGTGTTCTCCAACGAGGCACGCGGCCCGTCAGACGACATACTCGCCCTCGCGGACGAGCTGGCCACGATACCGGGAGCCGGCCGCGCCGAATCGCTGAGCGTGGCCATAGCCGCCTCGGTCATGATGGCCGCGCTCTCCTAGCTTTATTCCTTCGCCGCCAAAGCCTGCGCCGCCTTGAGCCCGTCGGCCGCCGAGCTCACGATGCCGCCTGACCAGCCGCTGCCCTCGCCCGCTATATACAGGTTGTCATAGCCCGCGGTCATGGCCACGGGGTCGCGCAGCGCCTGTATGGCGGCGCTCGTCTTGCTCTCAAGCCCCAGGATTATGCCGTCCTCGTAGCCGCGGAGCTTCCGGCAAAACTGCGCCAGGCCCTCGCGGAGCGGCGGCACTATGGCGGGCGGCAGCAGCTCCGCCAAATCCGCAGCCATAAGCCCCAGGGGATAACTTGAGGGAGGCAGGACCGTGCCCGAGCGGCCGGCCATGAAATCCCGTATAGTCATGGCGGGCGCGCGCCATCCACCGGCGAAATCCTTAAAGCGGCGCTCCAGAGCCTCCAGCCAATCGAGGGCGCGCTCGGGAGAGACTTCCCCGCCCAGGAGCGCGTTCAGTGACAGGCCCGCTACCACCGCGGCGTTCGCCCAGCGCCCGGCGCGGGAATAATCGCTCTTGCCGTTCACCACGCTGGCGTCCGGAAAGGCGGCGGCGGGCACCACCGTGCCCCCGGGGCACATGCAGAAGGAGTACACGCCGGTATCGCCGCTCTGCGCCGTCAGGCGGTACTCGGCCGCCTTGACGCCGGGCAGGCTCTTCACGCCCCATTGGGCGCGGTTGATGGCCGCCTGCTCGTGCTCGGCCCTGAAGCCCAGAGCGAAGTTCTTAGTCCTGAAGGGGACTCCCCGCCGCATGAGCATGCGCTGCGTATCGAAGGAGGAATGGCCGCAGGCCAGTACGAAGGCGTCGGCCTCGAAGCGGCCCCTGCTCGTTTCGAAGGCGCTCACTTTGCCGCCGGAGAGCGCGATATCGTCCACCCTGGCCCCGAACTCTATCGCTCCGCCGGCCTCTTCGAGCGCCAGGCGCAGGCGAGGGGTCATGGCGTAGAGTATGTCGCTGCCTACGTGGGGATGGGTCATATAGCGTATCTCGTCGGGGGCGCCGGCGGCCACGAATTCGGAGAACAGGTACTCCCGCTCGGCGCTTATGCCCTTGGTGCGAGAACTGAGCTTGCCGTCGGAGAAGGTGCCGGCCCCGCCCTCGCCGAAAGCGTAATTGTCGGCCTCGGGGAAAGGCCCTCCGGCCTCGAAGGCGTCGAGCGCCGCCTTGCGCCCGTCCACCCTGCTGCCGCGCTCGAATACGGTGACCT
>JBGSKZ010000555.1:0-1935 GCA_041741035.1 Treponematales bacterium | reverse complement strand
AGAAGCGCCGCGCCGTGAGCGACGCCGAAGCCGCCCTCGACCGCGCCAAGGAGCTTGAGTCGGCGGGCTCGGGCACCGCCAAGGACAGCGCCGATAAAGCGCGTGCGCTCACGGAAGCCGGCGAGGCCCTGGCATTAGCCGAGCTAAGCGCGCGGGAATCCGAACAGAGTTACCGCTTTCAGCGCGCTGCCCTCCTGGATAGGCTCGACGCCCTCCGCGGCTCCAAGGCCTCCCTTATGCAGCGCATAGCCGACTTGAACGTGAGGAGCCCCATAAGCGGCAGGCTGCTCTCATGGAAGGCGGCAGAAGGCGACGTACTTTCGCGCTATGGCGTCTTAGCCAATATGGCGGACACCAGCGAGCCCGAGGCCGTCTTCGCCGTGGCCGAGACCACCGCCTCCCGCCTGGGCGTGGGCATGAAGATAAGCATAAGCGTGGGCGGCTCAAGCTACCCGGGCAGCGTAAGCGCCATAGGCAGGGAAACTACGGCCAGCACCGACCTGGGCTCCACCGTACAGGTAAGCGCCACCTTCGACGGCGATACGCCCGAGTTCGCCTCGGGCGCCACGGCTTCGGGCGAGATA
Source organism: Treponematales bacterium (assembly GCA_041741035.1). Taxonomy (GTDB): domain Bacteria; phylum Spirochaetota; class Spirochaetia; order Treponematales; family UBA12059; genus UBA5200. Next base: position 1,351 of record JBGSKZ010000555.1, on the reverse strand, counting down.
CTCATAGCCACGAAGGCCGAGGCCCTCCTCCTGCCCCGCGGGCCGTACTTAAGCTCGGGCAACGCCAAATACGCCTATGTAATAGAAGGCAACTACGCCGTGCGCAGGGCCGTAAGCTACGGCTCCAGCAAGGGCGGCATGATAGAAGTGCTTTCCGGCCTCGAAGCCGGCGAGCGCGTACTGACGAGCGATTACCGCGATTTCATCGATCAGGAAACCATAAAGCTGGGAGGCAAAAATGATTGAGCTTAAAGGCATACGCAAGACCTACGGACAGAGCGAAGGAGCGGTGAGCGCCCTCGACGGCATAGACCTCGTCATAGGCAGGGGCGACTTCGTCACCATCATGGGACCGTCGGGCTCGGGCAAATCCACGCTGCTCCATCTCCTGGGGCTCCTCGATACGCCCAGCGAGGGCAGCTACCTCCTTGAGGGGCATCCCGTGGAAGGCTTGCCGGACAAAGAGCTTTCCCGCATACGGAACAGCCACTACGGCTTCGTGTTCCAGAGCTTCAACCTGCTGCCCGAGCTGAGCGCGTTGGAGAACGTGGCCCTGCCCCTGCGCTATGCCGGAAGGGGCAAGAAAGAAGCCTTCGAGCGAGCGGCCGAGCTGCTTGCCTCGGTGGGCTTAGGCAAGCGCGCGCACCACTATCCCTCGCAGCTATCGGGCGGCGAGCAGCAGCGCGTAGCCGTGGCCCGCGCGGTGGCCAACGAACCCGACGTGATCATGGCCGACGAGCCCACGGGCAACCTGCCCTCCGCCACCGGCGGCGAGATCATGGGCCTCCTGCAGGAACTCAACGCCAAGGGCGTCACCCTGGTCGTCGTTACCCACGACCAGCGCATAGGCGACCTCGGCCGCACGCGCATAAAGCTCCGCGACGGCAAGCTAGACGAGGTGCTCGCATGAAGAACGGCGTAGCCCTCTCCCTGGCCCGCGCCTATGCCAGGGGCAAGGCGTCGGACCTGGCCCTCATGGCGCTCTCCATAGCGCTGGCGGTGTTCGTAAGCGCGTCCGCCGCGGGCGCGGCCCTCGTCTTCGCCAAGGACATGAAGGCGCGCCAGGCCGACCCCTCCTACCTGGAAATAAACGCCGGCCCCAGCGCGTTCTCGCGCAATCGCTCCGAGGCGGTGGAGGCGCTCAACGTATCGGCGCTGCGCGGCTTCTCTCTGCCCGACGACCTGGCGGCCGAAGCCCTGGCCGTAAGCCCTTCGCTGCGCTATGCCTACGGCTACGACCGCAGCGTGTTCACCGTGGGCGAATCGACCAGAAGCGCCTTCCAAGGCCCCGGCGGCCTTGGCGGACCCGTCATGGTCACGGCCACCGTAAGCGCCGGCGCCGCGGGCAGCG